>PKYX01000166.1 GCA_003132825.1 Acidobacteriaceae bacterium | reverse complement strand
AGTAGAGGGCCAAGTTGGGTAGAGTCAACGCATTGTGCTGCGCATATCCTCACCGCTATTTGATAAGTCCGTATACCTCGACTTCGCCTCTCGCGCTGAAGTACACACGGCCGTTAACAACGACCGGGGTCACGAAGCGCGTCGCCATGGCAGCGCGATCGCGCGTGCTGTTCTGTTCTGACGTGTAGATCGGTTCGCCTAACTTAGTGGCGTCAAACGCATAGAGGACCGCCGGTTTGTTGTCGGAACCATTCCAGGTTTTGGTGGAAATGACCCAGACGATGCCATTCCTTTTGCCATCCGCTGAGACGGAAGGCGTAGCGCCGGGATTCCCGAACTTTGTGATTGAAGATGCATGCAATGTGAGCCGGCCGTTATTGATGGCATAATCGCGAAGGTTGTCGTCGCTAGCTGCGAAAAAGACCTGGCCGTTCCAGTAGGCCATGGCGCCGTAACCTTGACCAGCCATGCGAATCATCTGAACCAGATCATCGCTCTCGCCATGGAACTTGCCCATCTGGTCGCGATCAATCACGTAGATCGTCGAATCCTTGGTCGGCTGCAGCAGCAGATGCCGATGCGGGCCGGGCTGATCGGGGAGCAGCAGCGGGCCGCTCGATCCGACGTCGGCGTCCGCCTGGCTCATGCGCGCTTGATCGTGCGGTGTGAAGTAGTCGCGGATCGCCAAAGAAGAGCCTTCGAGCGCCACCTTCAGTACTGAGTCGCCGTAGTCACGGCCTCCCGCAGCAGCGTCGAAAGTGCCGTTGCCTGTGGGCACGAAGAGATTGCCGTCGGCGTCGGCGGCCGGACCGGTGTCGCTCAACCAGATGCCGGCCTCGCTCCCGTCTGGATTCACGTTCAACGCCGCTCGCTGCGCGAGCGTCTGTGGATCATAGGCCATGACCCAGCCGTGGTAGGGATCCACGTCGCAGGAAGAAGCCCAAGTCAGATAAACCGTGTTGTTGGCGAGAACGAGTGCGGCGCGCGGATTTTCCCGCAGGGGATCGAAAGCAACTTGGCCATTGGCCGTCCCAGCGCCTTTGCCCTGAACGGACGCGGTGATGAGCTTCGGGCCTCCGAATTTCTCCAACCCGGTCGTGATCGCGAGCGCGTGCAGGTGCTGGAAATATTCGTCCGTGCCGAGGTTGTGTCTGATCTTGGTGCGCGCGAGCACGAAGAGAGTGCCCCTTTTGAGGTCAATCACGGGCGTTGAGGTAATGCCGACGTCAGGTTGAATAAACGGGCACTGTGCGTCGTCTTCGGACACGGGCTTCACGCCGTGCGCCTTGTCGAGAAAGCTCACCTGCCACAGCGGAGGATCGCCTGGACGACCGGCGTCGAAGGCATAGACGCTGTCGTGCTCGGTGGCGACGAAGAGGACGTCGTGCATCCCCTTGTTGGGAATCTCGACAGAAGGGATGAATAGCGGCTGCGCGTAGACAGCGCCGTCGACCTTGAAGGCGCCTACTTTGCCGAACTGCTTGGCGGTGACTGTCTGGGGAGTCAAAACCTTCTCGGTGAGAGTGGCGCCAGTGCGGGAGTTGTCATATTGCGATGTGGTGATTTGTGCAACCGAAGTTGTTATTGCAAGTACCACCTCAAGTACAAGGCAGGAAGCAGATGGCAGTTTCATTCGAAAGTCTCCCAAGAATGCAGCCTAGAAGCGGGCAATTCCGAGTCTATTCAGGCTTTTTGAACCTTCCCCCTCTCGGAGCGGACTCATCAGGAGCCAGGCAGACAACTGCCCGGGAGAGTATCAGTTCCATTCCGCGTAAGCCACTGAAAACACCATACACAACGTGATTTTCTGGCGTGAAACCCCACCATANNAAGGAAGTCAAAAGGAGCGTTTCGATCATTTTGCGATCACGGGCGGAGTTCTTGCGGAGCAGAGACGGGCACGTGAACGTTCACCACAGTACCGGCCTTCGGTTCCGATCGGATCGAGATTCGTCCGTTCACCAGGTTCAGCCGCTCCTGCATGCTGATAAGACCAAGCCCACGGCCCTTCCTGGCCACTTCGGGATCAAAGCCAACGCCGAAATCTTTAACCACGAGATGAACCTCGCCCCACGTTCCCCACAATTGCACTTCGAAGTACCGTGTCCCACTGTGCTTCTCCGCATTGTGCAAGGCTTCTTGCAGGACTCGGAACAGACAAACAGAAGTGTTCTGCTGAAGTGAACTTGGCAAGTCTTGGCTCTTGAACGCGATCTGCACCTGTTGCTGCTCGGCGAACTCCTTGCAGAAGCCTTCCATGGCTACAGACAGTCCCAGATGTTCCAGTCTTGGAGAATGCAACTCGTACGCCAGTGCTCGAATATCCGCCGTGATCTCCACGGTCTGCTCACGGAGTTCACTGATCCGGCTGAGGACTTTGGCGCTCGGCTTGGTGAGGCTTTTCCTGAGTCGGTCGAGCTCCATGGTCAACAACGCAAGACGCTGGTTGATGTCGTCGTGAAGATCTCTCGCAATGCGGTGACGCTCCCGCTCTTGTGCGTCAATGAGCCGGGCGGCGATCTCGTTCTCGGAGGAAGATAGGCCCGAGCCTTTTAACACTTCGGCAGCCTCAAGGGCCAACTCCGCGAATTTCTTCTGCAGGTTGCTGAAATGGGCATCGGTGGCCAGTTCGCGCTTGGCCAGATACTCCTGTAGAAAGACAGCCACCGCCAGCAACAGAACCGACACCAGTACGACCGCCAGCCGAAAGGTCCGGATGCCGTGAGGTTCATCCCGTCGAAAAACTTCCCAGACCCCAATGAGCGGGATGGCAACCACGGCCAGCACCGCCAACAGCGAAGTGTATTCCGTCTGGCTGGCATCGGACTGGGGCGTTGGTATTTTGGCTGGCGTCAACTGGCGTGCGCGCAACCCCATCCAGACAAACCAGCAAGCCGAGGTGGCCTGTTCGACCGAGCACAGGCTTCCGTTGTAATACCCTCCTGAGTCAATGAGTAGGTTCCCGAGCGTAGAGCTTAAGGCATACAGGGCAGAGGCGCCGAACAGATGAAGACAAATCGATCTCCAGGAAACTTGCGCGCGCCAGGTTGCAATGCCCAGAAGCAACAGCAACACGACATTTTCCACAGCATAGAGGATGTCAAATCGCGGATTGTAGATTGCGGGATTCCAGAACAAGTACTGGTACGGAAACAGCAGGTAGGCATAGAGAAAGACCCAAAAGAACAATACGACAAGAAAGTTCAAGGTCGTCCGGCTCAGCTTCGGAGGAGATCGGCCCGAAAACGGCCGGACTGCAACTGCAGCCATGAACGGAATAATGTGGAGAAACAGTGCCGGATCGGCGATGGAACTATCCGGAACGTCGGTGTGCAAGCCAATCACATAGTACAGATAGAGCCACTGATCCAACGACCAAAGCCCAGTGCCAACCGCGATAAACACCCAAAATGGACGGCTCCCCGGCATATTCTGCACCGCATTGAGGATGGCGACACCGGTGGCCAGGAGGAGCAGCAGGAAATAGACGACTGAATTGTACGAAGCCGCGCTGCCATTGTGCCGCAGAGTGAGTGAGAGAGTGGCTTTGACTACCAGAATGCCGACTAGCAGCGTCGGCCATGGATTAAACCGATATCGGAGCCCAGGATCAAGCGTGGAGACCGTCATGGCTATTTCTCCCAGGGCACGGCCCACTTCGCGCGAGGTCAATTGCGCTACAAAATGCTAACTCACCAAGACCCAAGGGAACCAGACGCGGACTGCCACAATACACCCACCGAATTGAAAACTCAAACGCCGCGTTGACCAGACATCGGATCATCTCGAGCAATATGGTCGGGTGTCGTGGCGGGCAGGTTTTTGGGAAGTTAGGGAGTGGGGACCGGGGGATGACGCAGCTGGTCTGACAGTTCAACATTCGGACCAATACCCCAGGAAGGTCTTACAGCGGTTCTTGCGTGCCGCTTCTCAGCCAATCGCAGAGCTGCCGGTGAAACTCAAGCTGTCCGCAGTCTCCGCATCCGCTGACCGACACCGGCGTCGAATACAGGTCCCCATTCCCGGCCGACTTGCGAGCGAAATGGAATTCCACGGTTGCCGTCACCCTGCTCGGATGTTCGCACCGTCCGGCATTCATGTAGCCCTCCTAGGGCACCTGAAACTCGCTGCTCACCCAGCACATGAACTCGACGATCTAGACCTGCACCATTCGCTTGCGGATGGCATAACGGGTCAGGTCCGCGATGGAGCGGCAAGCCAGCTTTCGCATGATGTTGGCCCGATGGTTCTCCGCGGTCCTGGTGCTGATGCCTAGGCGGCCGGCCACTTCCTTATTACTTCTGCCCTCGGCCAGAAGTTGCAGGACTTCCCGCTCTCGTTTCGTGAGGAGGCCACCGCGCCGGTGCGAGGCGGTTCCCCAGTGCGCGCCCCGAAAATCATTCCGCACCGTCTCCGAGGCGGCTTGAGTAAAGAACGCTTTATCGTGCGCCAGCGCGTCCACTGCAGTGATCAAATCCCGCTCTGAGTCCGACTTCAGCAGGTACCCGTGGGCTCCCGCTTTCACCGTTGCCTGAATAAGTTCCTTGTCGTCATGCATGGTGAGCACAAGGACTCGAGTTTGGGGAACTTCCTCGCGAATGCGGGCGATGGCTTCCAAGCCATTCAATTCCGGCATAGTGATATCGAGAACCGCCAAGTCCGGCTTGAGCCGCCTCGCCTCTTCGAGTGCCTCGCGGCCATTCTGGGCTTCTCCACAAACCTGCCAGTTCGGTTGCGTTTCCAGCAGCGCTCGCATACCACGACGTACCACTGCGTGGTCGTCCGCGATCAAGATCGAAAGTGGCTTCATGGGCACCTCGAAGTGAAGTAGCATGTCAACCTGAGTAGTTCTACGGATTGTAATGCTTGAGTGTCCGGCGAACTATGTCCGTACCCCCCATCGAGCAACGCATCACCCCGGGGGAACACCCAGTCCGCTGGGTTGGCCTCCGGGGTGTGCCAGCTGCCTACCAGCGATGCGGACCCCCGTGCTGAACCCTTTCGCGATGGCTGAACATGGTAGCGCACCTGCAGTGCTTTGCGAAGCGGGAACTGGTGAGGGGCGGAACGCTGTCGGTGCCACCTCAGCGGGGCACGAAATGGCTGGCAGGAGAACCTCTCTCTGCCAGGGAATGCCCGCGTGGAATCTGGCCAGCAAGAGAACGTCGGCGAAAAAGCTCGGTCCTCAATCGCGTCCGTGCCCAGGTGGCTTTTGGGCGAGTAACTCTCTCGGAAAGGTTGGCACGTTCCTCGACCGCAGCTTACAATCTTTTCGGCAGGTGAAACGGAAGCAGGCCCTGCCGGAGATCGAAGCATGCTGAGGGATGATCTGGTGGGGCCCATCGAGCCGATCGTCAGCTGCGCGGGAGCCTATCCTCTTGCGCTGTCGACCGCCAGCAAGAAGTCATCGGAGGATCGATCAGACCTTGAAAACCTCCGCCCCGAAGGGGCGGAACTTTCACTCACCGAGCACGTCGCTTCTTCATTTCACGTTGAGCTGAGGCACTATGCAGGGGAAGTCTTCAGAACCGTCGGCCCCGATCGAGAGCAGGGTCAGCGGATCGGTCAATCCGAAGTGTCTGTCTTCCCTTCCCTAGACCCTAGTTGTTTCGATCACAATCTTCTGTGCACCCACGATCTCGAAGGCAAATTGATCTCCGTCAGCCCGGCCGCAGCCCTAATGTTGGGCTACACGGTTGAGGAGTTGCTCGAAATGCCGATGCGCGAGCTCATTGTTCTAAAGTTCCGGGGACAGTTTGATGAATACCTGACAAACATCCAGCGTGATGGAGTTGCACGAGGTTTACTGTGCATCGCGACCAAGGCGGGGCGGCAAAGGCTCTGGGAGTACCAAAACACTCTGCACATAGCTGCCGGTTCCTCACCTACTGTCCAAGGTGTGGCACGGGACATCACCGAGCGCAGGGCGGCGGAACACTCATTGGGCTTGCTGCGCCTTTTGATTGACCACTCCAATGATGCGATTGAGGTGGTTGACCCGCAGACGCTGCGCTTTCTCGATGTGAATCGAAAAGCATGTTTGGACCTCGGATACAGCCGCGAGGAGCTGCTTTCACTGTCTGTGCCCGATGTCGATTGCACGGTAGACAAAG
>PKYX01000148.1 GCA_003132825.1 Acidobacteriaceae bacterium | reverse complement strand
CCGGCGCGCTATTGCACCGGCTACCTGGGCGATATAGGAATACCGCCGCCCTACGGCGTCATGGATCTTGCCGCTTGGATTGAAGTCTACCTGGGCGGCGCGTGGCACACCTTCGATCCTCGCAACAACGTGCCCCGGATTGGACGAGTGCTGATCGCGCGCGGCCGCGATGCAACCGATGTCGCCATCGCCACCACGTTCGGTGTAAATACCCTGGAGAGCTTTCAAGTCTGGACGGACGAAATCGCGGAAGGTGTGGCCCAGTCCGGCTAATCTGCGAAGCCGACTCTCCGAGACGCGGACTCCTCACCGTACGGCCTGCCCGGCCTATGTACTCCGAGCGCCCTGAAGTGGCTTTCACCCGGAGGCAAAGATCCGTCTATTGCACCGGAAACTCATAGATATTGATGCTGATGGGAGCGACCCGCAGGGTTGTCGGTACCTCCGGCAGCGACGTTTCCACGGTTTCGACCTCCGGTTTGTGGCCGAGCACATCGGCGGCATCGACGCTTGGACCAGTCATTTGCCACAGTCTGGATTTGCCCTGCAGCCGAACCCCATCGATTTTGAGATCCAATCGTTCCGTGGATGTGGTGGGATTGACGACAGCCAGGGTAAGGAATTTGCGGTCGCTGGTGAAGGCCGCAACCACATCCAATGGATAGGTTGGGCTGCCGGCGTTTACCGCCGGCTGATCGCCACCCACCGGCCACTTCGGCGAAGGCTGCGGCGAATCGCCCGTGACTTCGATGGGCAATGTGCCGTAGTGCTCGCGGTAGAGCTTGAACATGAGGCCGGTGGTGTTGAAGATGGCGTCAGTGCCGTTGTAGTCGAGCGTGGAAGTGGCAAAAGTGAAAGCCGACATTTTTATGAAATCGGTGTGCCGGAACATTTCCTGCATGACCAGGGCGTAACTGAGCGCCAGCCTGAGATTGGGAGGCGTGCCGCTGGTAGCCCATTCGTCGATGGCGAGGAATATCTTCTTGTCTTCGATGGCGGGAAAGCGCTTCTTGTACTCGTCCCAGGCTTCCACTTTCTCNNGTCGAATCTCTTGCCGCTATAGGAATACCAATGGTCGCTGAGACCCTCAAAATAGCCCCAGGACTTGGCCAGAAGACCTCCGGTCCAGTCGGCATCGGTGCCGTATTCGGCTTGGGTTTTGCCCGTAACCAGGCGCGCGCTGTTGGTCACCGTCATCTGGTCGGGCATGGCGCCCGAAGCGACGAGCGTGATCGAGGGATCGACCTGGCGCATGGCCTTGGCGAAGGCATTGTGCTTCAGCACGAAATAACGCAACGCCGTGCGACCGAGCTGCCAGTCGCCATAGGGCTCATTACCGATATTCCAATACTTGACGTGGTACGGCGCAACATGGCCGTTCGAGGCGCGCAGCGCCCCGAAGCGCGTCCCTATCGAACCGTTGGCGTATTCGACCAGATCGGCGGCGGCATGATCGTCTCCGAAGCCTGCGTTCACCGTGACGTAGGGGTCAACCTTGAGAAGTTGGCAGAGCACCATGAATTCATCCATGCCCACGTCATTCGGTTGCATGACGTTCCAGGCATAGTCCCAGGTCGGCGGGCGGCGGTCGGGATCGCCGATGGCGTCCTGCCAGTCGTAGCCGGAGATAAAATTGCCGCCCGGCAAACGATAGAAACCGGAGTTGAGCTGGCGCAGCAGCCCGGTCGTATCCGGACGGAAGCCATGGAGGTTATCCGCGGGCATCAGAGAGACCGCGCCCACGTGAAAGCTCCCGCTGCCAGTCCCCACGATTTCCATCCGACCCTGGTCTGTGTCCGCTTGCGAGGTGAACTTCAAGTGAAACTTCGTATAAGTCCCATGAAGCGTTGAAATGGCAATGGTTTGTCGGTCGGTAGAATTCGGTCCCCACAGCAAGCTGACCTGGATCCGTGACCCCGGCGAGCCCGCCAGCACGACTCGGCCGGTATAGGCCCTTTGCTTGCGCAAGGCTAGCCCGGATTGCTGAATGCCATGAGCTGTTTTGGTTTCAAGACCGATGCGGGGGCTCTGGTCGCCCACGTAGGGATGGTCATGGTCCATGACGACAAACTCATCTGGGCCGACCGGGCGCCACTTCTTCAACCGCAGGAACCGGGTACGCGTCGCAGGTCCCGCGGGCTCCTTCTCTTCGACTGAGTCGACCGGAAAGTAGAACTTACGGTCGTCGAGCATCTCACTCCACAGTCCGTGATTGATGATGTTGCCGAGGTGCTCGATAAACATGCCGAAGTCGTACTTGGAGATGGGCTCACTGACTTTGCTGGCGTCGAGTCTCGCCGTGACCGGCTGGTCCGGGGGCGGGGTTTGCTCCTGCGCCTGCGCCGCCGAAACCATGGCAACCGTCAAAAAGAAGACCAATCCCCGAATCCGATTTCTGACCATCTTGTTTCGCTCCTTGGCGGCCGCCGCCGGCTTCTGTCCTACCCGCAGGCTCACCGCCCATGCATCCCGGTTCTAGCAAGGCCTAGGTGATTCCAGCCCGCTGACGAGCCTGCACAATGAGATCGGACATGACATCCCGGTAACGGTTGAGGGTAGCATCGACCACGATAAGCGTTCTTTTCGGACCGTAACTCACGCGGGAAATCTTGGTTCATCGTGGCTTTCAGGCCTGATCCGATTAACGTGCGCTTTTGAGTTCAGTCCAGGTCACTCTCTCTGATAGAGGTATGACATAGGCCTCGCGCTCCCGCTCAAGTTCCAGGCTGGGGCGGTAGGTCCTGAAGCTCCCGCCCTGGGCCGGCTGTTCGATCCGCAGACGGGCCGCCGAACTGAATGGCGTGGCCGGGGCGAAGGCGAGCCCGACGGCACCGGTGTTCAGGTTGATCCGCACCCTTTCAAAGGCGCCGGAGTCGAGCGTAAGCCAGAGGCCGTAGGGGGCGAGATAGACCCGAGAGCGGAAAGAATCAAGTGGGGTGACATCGACGGTGTCACCCTGGGCTTTGATATTTCCGCCGAACGCCAGCCAGCCGAGCTCAGGATGGCGGACCACGTAGGTCGCCGTGCTCCAGGCATAGCCAAAGAAGTTCGGGCCATAGTCGCCGCTGATCGGATCAAGACGGAGCATGTCAGGAAAGGCGTGGAACGCCGCTGCAGCGAATCCGTCCTGATCGATGTCGGTGAGCGCCCCCATGGTTCCGCCGTAACCTACGCGCAACAGGTAAAAGTCGTCAGGATGTTCGCGATACTCAGCCAGCAGAGGAATGGCATTCAGGCTCGAGCCGTAATGATGAAGCTGCCGTTCCAGCCGACGATCACCACCCGCGAAGATAAAGTCCCAGTAGCGGCGGGCGCTACCGTTATATCCCCAGTGCGGTATCGCCGGATCGTAGCCGAGGATCGCGTTGAGCGTGACCTCGGCCTTGTCCTGATAGCCGAAGTATTTCGTCCAGGCGTAGACTTCTTCCTGGCCCGTCGAATCCCACGGCATCTCGCTGCCGAACGGATACGCCTCTTTTCGCCAGCGCTCGGCCCGCGCGTGCATCCTGGCTTCGAGATTCCGCGCTTCCGCATTCCTTCCCTCCCGCTTCAAGTCGGTCAGGATCTGGAGAAAGATGGTGCCTTCCATCTGTCCGAAGACGGCGTATTCCCCGGCGAAATTCATCATGGCGAGGGAGGTTTCGTAGGCATGGCCGAGGTACCAGTCCCAGGAGTGGTTGGTCACGAGACCCTGATTGTTGCGGGCTAGGCGATACAGCACCCAGTAGGCGGCGGCGACGTGCGGATAGTCGTAGGAGCGGTCCACTCGCCCCGCCTGTTGCTGGTTCCAGCTGGTCCAGGTGCTCCAGTCAAGGTCCGGGCGGTAGTAGCCGGCGGGCATCTGGTCGGGCTGGTAGTAGAAGAGGCTTTTGTGTACTCCGTAGGCGTAGGGACCGTCTTTCTCCTGCAGTCCGCCCCAAAGCACGCCGTCCACGAACTGTTCGAGCTTACCGAGCTCTTCCTTGTTCGGCTCGACCAGCTGTTTCATGATGGCCGCAATCCACGCGCCTCCTCCGCCCTCATCGCCCAGGCCAGCGATCCAGGCGCGACTGTCTTCGATGATGATGGAATTGCTCTGGCGGTTGTAGGTCATGACCGAGGGGCTGCGGTGGAAGGGATCGTTCGGATAGACGAACCACTGTCTGGTAGTCAGGAAGTGGCCCATGTCCTGGACCACCTGGGCCTCGGGCTTGGTGACGAAATATTGGATGGTCTCGACCAGGCCATCGTCGTAGGTGACGGTCAGACGGGCGCGTCCCCACGTTTTGCCCTGCAGGGTGTACGCCTTCCAGCCGCCAGCCGGCCGGTCCTCGGTGATCGCGAGGGCTCCGCCCGGTTCGACCGCGAGCGATCGAACCCTCTGCGGATATTTCAGGAACAGACGGGCATCGATATCCATGGGCACGATATAGCCGGGGATGCCGAGGGCCACGGGGCGCTGGTTGGTCGCGAGCGTGTTCTCGATATTCCGAATGGAGTCGGAGAGCAGAAATTTCACGCCGTAGGTCCGCGACTCCCCGGGAGCCAGGGTCAGCGCGGTCGGCGGATTCCATTGCTCGACGTTCTGCCATTCCCGCTCGGCATAGGCCTGACTATGCACCAACCATTCATAGAAGCCTTCGAAGGTGATGCCGCGCGCTGTGGGATCGGTGAAAACCGGCTGCGCTCCCCAGGTTCCCGGCTTGTCGAGAATCGGGTTATAGGCCTCAAACGGTGTCTTGCCGTCCGGCACCACGAGCAGTGCGGGGCCATGGCCGCTCAGGCGGGTGACCTGCAGATATCCGGCGTCTTCGCCAATCGAGGGATCGTAGAACGAGCACTTGGCATGGGCTTCCTCGAGCGAACGGTGGTCGAGCACATTGTTGAAGATCAGCGGAATGCCCAGTGCGCCAACCTCGACCGATTCCGTCGTCCGGTTGGTGAGCGAGAATCGCAGGACCAACTTGCCATTTTCGAGCGCCCAGGTGCGCGTGATCTTCAGGGGAATGTCGGCCGCGAGCGTCGGTGAGAGGTCGGCGGCGGCGAGCGTGTCTCCCCCAGGGGAGAGCGCGATCACGGGAGAGCGCGCGATGGCGGTCGAATAGTTCTTCCAGGCCCCGGCAGGGCCCGGGCGGAGGCGCAGCGTGAGATCGCCCAGGTGGTAGTAGCCGTTTGCCGAGCGCTCGGTCAGCAGGTCGCCGGGGGTGAAGTCGAAGCCTGCGGCGCCTTTCGGGAGAAGAGCGGCCACGGTTTGGGAGGAACGCACCAGGCGCAAAGTAAACTGCGGCGTATCGAGGTCCCAGAGGCCTTGACTGAGCATCGGTCCGGGAGCGGCCACAGGCTTCTGAGTGTTCGGG
>PKYX01000262.1 GCA_003132825.1 Acidobacteriaceae bacterium | reverse complement strand
TCTCGAGCACGATCGCGGGAGCGTCAACGTCGAAGCTGTAGGTTTTCGTCTTGGGGGTATAGTGCACCTCGGCCTGGGCGTTGCCGGCGGCAAGACTTGCCTTGAGGGTTGAATGGATCGATCCGTTCCCCGCTTCGAATTTCACCGCCACGGCCTGCACCGCTTCGCCGTAGAGTTGTCCACCACTCAGCAGGGCGGTGCCCTGTCCCGCGGGATTCAGTTCAGAGCCGCGGAGCGAAACATTCGCGATCAGGGTTCCCGTGATTGGGTCATTCCGTCCCACCAGATGTTCGAGGTCCCCCATCGACATCTGCCGCACCGACAGATGAGCCGCCAGGGGGTTCGAAGGCGCATAGGACCAGTGGTTCAACCCGATCTGGAGATCGCCCGTAACCACTCCCTGATGTCCGCTCACCAAGGATGCATTTTGCAGGTTGAACCGGGAGGGATTGGCGTCAAAGGCAAACTTCGCCGTCTTCCACTGGCTGCCACCGGTCTGGAGATTCTGCGCGTTCCCCGCTCCTCGCAAGCGAGGGCTATCGATTGAGCCTTCGACCACTGCATCGAGGTTCGCCGATCCGGCAACCTTCCCTGGCGTCTGCGACCCACCGGCTCCGAATGCCCGTGCCAGGAGCGCGACCTGGCCCAGGTCGCTGGCGCTGGCATGGATTTCGAGATGGGATTGCGGGCTCATCTCGCCTTCGACGACCACGGCGGCGGAAGCGGCCTCGAGCGAAGTCTGGCGGAAGGTGAAGGAGTTTCTCCGGCGGTCATAGTCCACATGCGCCGCCGCGTGCGCCGGGAGCATTTGCACCATCCCGTGAGCCTCGCTCCGGACCGCTCCCTGTAGGACAAGAGCAGAGGAAACACGCAGGTTTTCAAGACTCCCGGTCCAAGAAGCTTGGGTCTTGCCGGCGAGCGTTCCGGTCAGCGGCAAGGCTTTGAGGGAAGGATTGCGGGGCACCCGTTGCAAAGCATCGAGCGCAATGCCTTCGATCGAGGCCGACACCTCGGCTTGGGGTGTCTGGTCGAGATGTCGAACCGTCATATGGGCGCTCAGGCGGCCATGCAATAAGTCGGCCACGAGGTCGCGCACTTCGAGCCGCCCCTGGGCCAGTTGGTAGCTCGCGGCCAGATGCTGCATCTCCATCTCTGCCGCTCTCGAGCTAGCCTTGAGTCCATTGCTGGCCAGCCGGCCCTCGAGCCAGAGGCCCTCGATCGTCTCGCCGGCAGAGGGGGTCTCGAAGCGGAGGGCGCCCGAAAGTTCGACTTCGCCCCCCGCTCGAACGCTCGGGTAGAGGGAGTTGAAGTCCTGGGTATGAATATGAATGTCGTAGGTGCCGTCGACCTTGGGTTGGCTGTAGTTGGTGACCTTCGCGCGCAGAGAAATCGTGGACGAGCGAACCGTCAGAACCAGGGGCTCGAGTGAAACGGAAGAAGGGGTCGCGGTGAATTCGAAACTCAGCCGGTGGGGGAAGGGCGCGTACTGCCCATATTGCACCTCGCCGTTTTCATAGGACAGGAGGCCGGTGTAGCCGGAACTGAGCCGGTTGAACTGGACCGCGGTGCGCAAGTCCCGAATGGCGGCGGTCAGCGGAATGCGGGCATCATTGCAGTAGATCTCCCCCTGGTTGAGCGCGGTGTTTTGAACCGCCAAGTCGAAAACGCTGGTGCTATGGCTCGCGCCCGGTTGCGGTGCGGGCTCGGGGAGGTTACTTTTTCCGTTTTTATCGATCGCCAGGTGAGCGACCGGATGTNNGTAAGCCACCGGATGTTCGAGCCAGAGCTCGCTCAGTCGGAGTTCGCGGTGGAGTAGGGAGTCCATGCGCAGGCTGACCGTGAGCCGGTCCAGCTGCAGCAACGGTCTCTGAGCAGGATTCTCCGTTCCGTGCAAGGTGATGCCGTACAAATTCACGGTGAGGGCGGACCAGTGAAAGTCGACATTTTCGACTTCCAGCCGGCCTCCGGTGGCTTCATCCGCTTGTTGAATGATTTTTGCAATAACATACTGGCGAAATGAGTTACTCCTCAGCCAGGACACTCCTCCCGCGACCGTCAGGAGGCTGAGAACCAGAACCACCGCCGCCGTCCATCCGAGCCATCGATTTCGCTTCACTCATTCACCTTCAAAAAGATTGCCCTAAGGTTATGAAATACTGGGTCGCACCGAGACCCGGGACGGGATTTAAATCTCGCCCCAGATCAACGCGGACCGGACCGACCGGGGTCGAGTACCGGAGTCCGACGCCAACCGTGTGGCTGTAGTTGTCAGCGAAGCTCCGGAGGTTGATCGCGCTATAGACGTTCCCGCCATCATAGAAGACCACGCCGCCCAGATTCTTCGCCACGCCCAGGGGAAAACGCAGCTCAGAATTGAGAATGAAGAGTCCTCGGCCGCCCACCGGCACACTGACATTGACGCAGCCCGTGGTTCCGGTGAGCACATTGCAGAATGGCACAATCCTCTGCGGGCCGGCTTCGTTCAGAGGAAACCCGCGCAAGGAGGTTCCGCCTCCGGAGAAGAACAGCTGGCTGGTAGGAACAAAGCTCCCGTCAAAAGATTTCGCCAGACCCAGGCGAATACTATTGGCCCAAACCGTCGCGTGCACCGGCTTGTAGTAAGCAAATTGGGAAAAGAACTTGGCGAAGTTTACGTTCGATCCGAAAGCCGAGGGACTGATCCGGAGATCGATGGTTGCGTACTCGCCCCGGTGTGCGTCGAGGGGCTTGTCTCGGGTGTCGCGAATCAGTGTACCGGAAACCGTGGATAGCCGGATATCCCGATCCTGCGGCAGCACGAGTTCGGGAACCAGGAGCTCGGACAGATAGGTCTTGTTGAAATCGTAACGCAGCTGCAGTCGGGTATTGGTCTTGCGGCTGAGCTGGCGTTCGAGCTGGTAGGAGGCGTCGCCGAGGCTGGCGGCAAAGAGCGGGTTTTCGGTGGTGCGCTCGATGGAAAGGCTGGTGAGGCTAGCCCATTGCGAGCGGTGGAAGCGCGGATCCGCGTAGGTGGCCAGGATACTTTGGTCCAGTCGCGAAGCCAGCAGGGAGAGCGCAACGGTTTGTCCCAATCCGAACAGATTGTGCCGGGCAAATTCGATCGAGCCTCGCGGACTGGCATAGCTCGCTTCATCGGGTGCCACCTGATGACTGCCGATGCCGACGGTGGGCAATCCGGGCAAGGCGACCGTGCCCGAAGGCACATTCCCTCCGCGCCGTGAAATTTCGAAGCCGAAACCGTAGGTAATCTCATTGCGACTGGCTTCATGAACTTTGACCAGCGCGTCCTCCTCGGTTTGCGCTGCCACGGGTTTCGACGGTCCGACGCTCGCCCAATCAAACACCCCGAGCTCATAAACCTGACTCTCCGCCTCGAGCAATCGACCCTGGCTCATGGGCGATTCTGGGCAGAGATTCGCGGTTTTTTCGAGCAATGCCAGCTTGGTCTTCTGTCGACCGAGGTAGAGGACTTGATGGATGCGCACGCGCTGGTGCTCGGCAATCTCAAAGCTCACGGCAACACGCTGAGGATCATTCGGGCTTCGGTTTACGGTTGTCTTTACCTCGACGTTCAGAAATCCGCGGTCCAGGTAGGTGGCGGTAATGCGGCTGCGGTCATTCGACACCCGATTGGGCGAAAAAGGTTGTCCGGTACGGAGTTCGAAGCCGTGCGGCTGGGTGAGTTGATCGAGCGGGACGTTGTCGTTGCCCTGGACGTGCACCTCGGCCACCAGGGTTTGGGGGCCTTCGACGATATTGAAGGTGACGTCAATCTGCGGCTCGTGGTCGGTGACCTGAGGGATTACCTTGATCTGTTCGTAGCCGTCCTCTCGGTAGCGTGCTTCCAGGTGGTCGACGCTTTTCTGCAACAGTTTCTGACTGATTGCGCCGCGCGACCAGATGTGGGTCTTTTTGATGGTCAGGGCGGACCGCAGCTGGTCGTCTCGGAAATGATGGTTGCCGTGAAACAATATGTCCTCGATCTTGTGACGTTTTCCCTTGTCGATCTCGTAGACCAGCAGAACCTGGTTCGGTTGGCGTTCGAAGGTCATGTTGACCTGGGCATCGAAGTATCCCTTGCGCTGGAAATAGTCGACCAGATTCCTCTGCCCTTCTTCGACCAGATCGCGATCAATCGCAGCCTCGGAATAAACCGGCACCAGCTTCTTAATTTCCCTCCCGGACAAAAATGGTATGACGCTCAAACGCGCTCCCGTGACCCGGACCGTCACCAGAGGACCGATCTCGACGTGAAAGGAGACGTCGACGCGATTGCTGTCGGCGTGGTATTGCGGTGGATTTTCCCGCACCACGCTAGCCAGCCGCTTTTCGCGGGCGAGCGTCGACTTGAGCAGGCCGACGGCTCTCTGCATTCGCTCCGGACTGTAGCTTTTCCCGGGCTTGAGGAGCGCGCCCGAGAGCCGGGCACGCCAGGTGCGGAGCGCGGTGAGCAAGCGGGAGCTCTCGCCATCCGCCGGCCCCTCCATCTGAATATTTCCAATGGCGGCGCGCTTCCCGGGGGCGACGTGAAAGATGATGTTGGCCAGCTGATTCCGATCATCGAGCGGCGCTTCGGCATGCACCTGGGCCTGAAAATATCCATTGCTATGCAGGAACTTCACCAGCGCATTTTCCGCCGCCGGAAGCTGCCCTTTGTCATAGGGACTTTGGTCGGGAAGATTCACGACCTGCAGCAGTCGGCTGTAGGAAAAGCGCTGGGTGATGCCGGGAAAATCGACCACCCCCATGTAGTAGGCGGGTTCGAGAATGAAAGTAAGCTGCAGGCCGGCGATGCCCGGGTTGATCGAAAGCTCGACGCTTGAGAATTTCCCTGCCGCCTTGAGGGCGGCAATGCTCGCCTGCGCCTGTTTGCCCGAGAATGGACTTCCCGGCTGTAAGGTGACCAGGGGCTTGAGCTCTTGAACATCGAGATGAGGATCGGCGACCAAGGTGAGGGAGCTCACGACCTGGCCTTCGTACAGACCCTGACTGGGACCCTGAGGGACATAAGGCAATTGTCCATACGCCGGGAGGCTGAGGAGCCAAAGCAGGAAGACCACGGGCAGGCACATACCGGGCGGGCGCACGCGAGCGAGACACGTAGGGGACCTGGCAGTTGACACCGACCAACCTCCACACCTGGGACCTTACTCTGATGCGTTTTAGTTTCTAGAAGATGCTGCCTACCGAACCGCAAGATTCCTGGAACGTCCGCCTAGATTCCCATTCCCGTTCTGGGTGCATTACAGCAGATTCTCTCCCGATCCAACCGGTCGAGGCTATGGACCTCGATCCCCGGGCTGCCCTATCCTTATCCATTATGCGGTGTTAGTCGAACCAACGTCAGGTTATTCGCATCTGTGTTATTCGCAGCCATGCTGGTCGCATCAATGTTATTCGCATCAATGTTATTCGCATCAATGTTNNCTATTTCTCCTATCTGTGCTTTGTCGTGATGCTCGGGGTGGGGAGCTTATGCGCCAGCGATGTAGGGGCCCGCAGCCGGCAGAGCGTGGCCCTGGCTGCTCGCGACCAGGATCAAAACCCCTACGCCTATCTGTACGGCTCGTTCGCCAAAGGTGATGTCATCCGCGATCAGAAGGGGCAATACGCGACCAGTGTCATGTTTCAACCGCGCTATGCCTCGCAGCTGTTCACCAAAAGCGTGCTCTTTTGCGGCAATCGCGTGGACGCATTCCAAGGAGCGGACGCCATCGTCGTCACCTACCGGCGCATACCCCATCGCATGGTCGAGGGCGTACCCTGCTTTGATCTGGTGAGCGTGGATCGGGTCGAGTCCCGGNNCGTCCCGCCGCAATAGCTGGCCGGGGAACGTTCGAAGTGCGGCACCCTAGGCCGCAGCCGATTCCGCGATCGCCAGCGCAACCGGGAAGTTGGCTAGCAGGGCGGAAATATTGATTCCCTGACCACCTTCTCCGCTCGCCAGCAACTCACCGGTCAACACGTTGCGATACCTCATACCCCGCAGCGGATCGGGGAGTCGAAGCTCCGTGTCCCCCCACACTTCCCCTCCGATGGGGTTCGCCGCTTGCTCCCCCAGCAGGGCGGCACAGAGGCGCGGCACCGCGATGATCGCGACCTCGCCGTTTTTTCGGCGGGCGAACGAGCAGATGTGACTCGATTGGCTTCCCTGAACCTCGAGCGGCACATAGTCACCCGAACCGAACAACGCGTAATGTCGCTTACGCACACCGAGTGTCTTGCGGATCAGGAAAAGCTTGGCGGCGCCATCTTCCAGATGGTCCAACAATGCCCGCGAGTCAACCGCGCCGTCGCGGTTTTCCTGATCATCTCCGGGGAGTTTCCGCAGAAGGTTCTGGCGGCGTTCATAGTCGACCGGTCGCCGATTGTCGGGGTCGACCAGATCGAAACTCCATATCTCATTGCCCTGATAGATATCGGGTACGCCGGGAGAGGTCAGCTTCAGGAGGGTTTCCGAGAGCCCGTGGAACATCGCGATCCTCGAAATGCGACGGTGAAAGTCGGGGAACTCAGCGGCAAACCGATTTTTTTTGCGGTGGAGCACGAGCGAGCGAATGAACTTGGTGGTGGCCGCCTCATAGGCGAGATTGGGATTGGCCCAACTGGTGCTGTCTTTGGCCTCGCGCATGGCCTTGATCATGTATTGCTCGATGCGCTCCGAGAATTTCTGCCACCCGGCCTCATCCAAGGTTTCGAGCGGCCAGGTTCCGACCAGCGTCTGGTAGAGAAGGCTTTCGTGGTTGCGCGAAGGCGCGGGCGCGCCATCGACCAGGCGCCTGCGGTTGCGGTTCCACTTCCTCCAGTGACGCAGGGACAACCGCCACAGAGCCGGAATCTCCGAAAGCACATTGATCCGCAGCCGAACGTCTTCCGAACGCTTGGAATCGTGCGTGGAGGTCGAGAGCATCGAAGCCGGCCAGCATTGCGCGCGCCTCCGGTTCGCCCGGTGGAACTCCTCCACCGTGGTGCCGAAATGCCGCGGATCGTCGCCCACTTCGTTCAACGAGACCAACCGGTTGTAGCGGTAGAAAGCGGTATCTTCCATACCTTTCGCCGCCACCGCGCCCGAGAACTGCTGGAATTTCATGGCAAACCGGAGAACCGCGCGCTGGTAGTCGGGCGTCTCCTGTCCACTCATCTCGACGAGCAGCATGCGCTGAATAAAATCAAAGATCGTCAGGTCCGCCGCGTGGCTTCTCTTTCGGGCCGTGGCAACGGCCCGCTCGATCGATTGCCGGTCGGCATCGCATACCTGGCTTCCGTTGAGGTAGGTGCGGTATACCGGAAAGCTGGCGGCGATATCAGCCAAAGCCATCCTGAGGCTGTTCAAGGTGAAGTCACAGGTGTGGCGGTTGGACAGCGCGATTCGGCTGAGGGCGTTGGCGAGGACGTTCAGTTCGCTGGCCAGGGACACAATCAGGATCAGTTTCTTACAGCGGTAGACGAGATCGCCGAAATCCATGGCCTCACCGATAAAGGCACGATAGGTGCGCTCCATTTTCGACTCCGCAGCGGGGTCGACAAAGAGGCCATTCACCAGACTTCCAAACTCGTATCCGGTCATACCCTGAATCGGCCAGTCTTTCCGCAAGCGCTCGTCCCCGGTCAAGATCTTCTCGGCCACCAGATAGGTGGGAGTCGCCCGGCTGTCGGAACCGCTCGCGGCCACGCTCGACCGCAACGAGCGGAAGTATTGCGCCGGATCGTACAGCCCATCCGGGTGGTCGATGCGCAACCCGTCTACTTTGCCGGCCGCGATGAGTTCCAAGACGAAACGGTGCGTGGCAGAAAACACCAGGTCGTTTTCCTGCCGCAGCCCGGCCAGATCGTTTACATCAAAGAAGCGCCGGTAGTTGATGTCATCGGCGGCGGCGCGCCACTGTGCCAAACGAAAAGGCTGGGCTTTGATCAGTTCATGCAAGCCCTCAAAGCTCTGGGGGTCGCCTTCGGTTCCGTTGAGTTTCTGGACATTTTGCGTAAGGAATTCCCGAATGTCAGTCGAGCGGGCGACTAAGGCCGCCAGGCGCCGTTTTTGCACTTCCTTTTCCCGGGCTCGTTCCGCTTTCTTTTCCGGGCTGAGGTTCCCCCTTTCCGCCAAATGACTAAACGCCGTGGTCACGCTCAAGAGTTCGAGTAGATCTTCGTGGGTCGCTCCCAGCCTGTGCCCGAAAGCCTCGAGTCCGAGTGTCAGAATCCGCGGATACTCCTTCGGATCGAGCGGGAAACGGTGCTGCTGATAACAGAAGATACTGAACTCGCCGCGCTCGGCGTCGAAGCTGAGTTGGATGGCGCCGCTCTCGAGCGCATCCCCGTACTGCGCGTCCAGAATCGGAATCAGCACTTTGCCCTGCAGTTCGGTTTTGACCGGGTCCCAGGCAATGTCGAAGAACTCGGCATAGANNGTGATTGGGCACGATGTCGAGGATCTGGCCCATCCCGTGGCGGTGCAGTTCGCCCACGAAATATTCGTAGTCTTCGCTGCTGCCGATTTCAGGATTCAACGTGTTGTGATCAATGATGTCGTAGCCATGCATACTGCCCGGCCTTGCCCGCAGGTAGGGGGAGGCGTAGCAATGACTGATGCCGAGCGCCGCGAGATAAGGAACCAGTTCCGCGGCGCGCCGGAAAGTAAAGTCACGGTTGAATTGCAGCCGGTAGGTCGAGATCGGAACTTGTGGAAGTGTCGTCATGGGCTCAAATACCATTTTCCTTCAAGTGCCAGGCAGCGAACCAGGCAGGTAAATCCTGGCCATTTTGGGTGGAGTGGCTGGCATACAACAGCCTGCCTTGGGGCTTCCGGGTATCGAAAATCACGTCGGCGCTGAGGTTCGCGAGCAAGCTCAGCCCTCCTCCGCCCGCAAGGTTCCAGCGAACCCGCAGGCCGCGCTGTCCGATGAGCTCGAAGGTAGCTTGTCCGTTCGCGATGTCGTCGAGGAGCGGAACAATTTCGCGGCGCCTGATTTCGAGGAGCTGGCGATAACGCTCGAGCCAGTCCTGGTGCTCGGAGCGGCCCAGACTATCCCAGTCGATCTTCGAGCGAGCGAAGGTGCTTTCCGCGTTGGGGTCAGGAATCCGCGAGAGTTCGCCCGGGTCGCGAAACTGCGAAAATCGCTCGAACTCTCGCCTTCTGCCTTGGGTGACGGCTGCGGCCAGCTCGGGACCGAAATCGCAGAAGAACAGAAACGGAGTGTCCGCCCCAAACTCTTCCCCCATGAACAGAAGCGGCGGCGAAGGCGACAGCAGAACGATGGTCAGGGCCGGATGCAGAATCTGCGAGTCCACCAACTTCCCGATGCGCTCGCCGAAGGCGCGATTGCCCACCTGGTCATGGTTCTGCAGGAAGGAAATAAAGGCGGCGGGAGGCAGGTCGCGACTGGGCTCGCCCCTGGGTTTTCCGTCGCGGAAGGCGGAGGGTTGACCCTGATAGGCAAACCCTTCGGCCAGGCAACGGCCCAAATGCGCGACCGGAGCGTCGGCATAGTCGGCGTAGTAGCCGTCCCGCTCTCCGGTGAGCACGACCTGAAGAGCATGATGGAAATCGTCATTCCACTGCGCCGTGTAGTGCGCGACCGATCCATCCCGATTCCGCTGCAAATGGCGGGCGGCGTTACTGTCATTCTCCAAAATCAGGTGCACGTGGCGTTCCGCTCCCACCGTGCGTCGAACCGTCTCCGACAATTCGGTCAGAATGTCGGGCGTTGAATCGTCGACGATGGCATGGACGGCATCGAACCGCAGTCCATCGAAATGATATTCCGTCAGCCAGTAGAGGGCATTGTGGATGAAGAAGTCTCGCACCACCCGGCTGTCCGGCCCATCAAAGTTGATCGCCTCGCCCCAGGGCGTAGCGTGGCGCGCGGTGAAAAATTGTGGAGAGTATTCGCGCAGGTAATTTCCCTCCGGCCCGAAGTGGTTGTAGACCACGTCCAATATCATCATCATGCCCCGGGCGTGGGCGCTCTGGATCAGGCGCTTCAGATCATCCGGCCGGCCGTATCCGCTATGGGGGGCAAAAGGAAGGACTCCGTCGTAGCCCCAATTGCGCGCCCCGGGAAAATCGGCCAGCGGCATCAACTCGACGGCCGTCACCCCGAGGGCGACAAGGTAGTCGAGCTTTCGCTCGAGGGCCGCGAAAGTGCCTTCAGGGGTGAAAGTTCCAGTGTGCAGTTCGTAGATGACAGCCTCCCGCCAAGGCCGGCCCTTCCAGTTCCCCTCCTGCCAGTCGAAGGCAGCCGGGTCCACGACCTCGCTCGGGCCATGAACGTCCTGCGGCTGAAAGCGCGAGGCCGGATCCGGCACCTTCGCCCGCCCGTCGATCTGAAACAGATATTGGCTGCCAACCTTGGCCTCGTCGGTCACCAATTCGAACCAGCCCTGCTCCATGCGGTGCATGGCAATGGCGGCCCGAAAGTGTTCGGGACTTGAATCGGAGGTCTGGTCCGAGAGCCGCACTTCGACCTGCTCTGCCCGGGGTGCCCAAAGGCGGAAGCGCACTCCTCGACCGGATGCACACTGCGCGCCGAATGGCATGCTGTGCAAGCGCTTCACGCCGGTTCCTCTCCGCTGCTATGCATGGGCTGCCCCTGGTTTGTATCGGCTACCTTTGTATCAGCTACCCCAAGACCGATTGAGAACCGATTGAGAAGACCGAGTGAAAAGACCGATTGAAAACGATCAAAAGAGACCGATTGAAAATGCGACGCCTGGCTGCGGAGATTCCGCTTTGGCGAACCTGCCCATGCCCACCTTGCGCCTCGGGCTTCAGTCCGCTTCGCTCCTCTTGTCCGGGGCTTCGCGGACTGCTTTTGACAGCAGGACATGGGCTCGCTCCAATTCGGCTCGCCGTCTCGCC
>PKYX01000523.1 GCA_003132825.1 Acidobacteriaceae bacterium | reverse complement strand
ATGCCCTGTGCCATCGGATTCTCGACCCGCGTCGCGGTCGCCCCTCGATCGGACTGCAAGCTGGTGATCCGATCCGAGGAATTTCCCGAGCAGTTTGAATTTGACGCCGGAAATCTGCCAACGCGCCGCCTGGGGGCGTGGTGTGATTATGTCGTAGGGGTGGCGGTGATGCTCGGGAAGCTGGGCGGCGCGGTCCCTGGCGCAAACCTGTTGGTTCGCGGCGAAGTCCCGATCGGTGCCGGTCTCAGCTCCTCGGCGGCGGTTGAAGTGGCCAGCGCCTTGGCGCTGATGAGCCTGAATGGCGCGCAGCTTCCGATGCCGGAGGTAGCCAAGCTCTGCCAACGCGCCGAGAACGTGTTCATCGGCGCACGTGTCGGGGTGATGGACCAGTTCATCTCGTGTTTGGGCAAAGCCGGCCATGCCTTGCTGCTCGACTGCCGATCGCTCGACTTCAAGCTCCTCCCCATTCCCGATGGAGTTTGTCTGGTCGTCTCAAACACCATGGTCAAACACGAACACGCCAGCGGGGAATACAATCGCCGCCGCGAGGAATGCGAGCAAGGCGTGAAAATACTGTCCCAGTGGTATCCGGAGATTCGCGCCTTGCGCGATCTATCGGTCGATCAGCTGGAACGACACGCCAAGGATTTGCCTCCCACCATTTACCGGCGATGCGCGCACGTCGTCACCGAGAACCAGCGAGTGCTCGATGGCGCCACCTGTCTTTCCCAGGGCGATTTGCACGGCTTTGGAGAAAAGATGCGCCAATCGCATCGCAGTCTTCGCGACCAATACGAGGTCAGTTGCCGGGAACTCGATCTGATGGTTGAACTGGCGGAAGACCTGCCCGGCTATTGGGGCGGACGAATGACGGGAGGCGGTTTTGGGGGCTGCACGGTGAATCTGGTGAACGCGGCCGAAGCGCCAGCCTTTACCCGGGAAATCGCGGCTCGCTATCGCCAGGCGACAGGAATCCAACCCGACGTCTACATCTGTTCCGCCGCGGATGGCGCAAGCTCCCTGCCCATTGGCGAAGACTAGCTCGATCCGATCTTCGCCAAGGGCAGGCGCGGTAAGCTGCTGGGAAAACTTCAGTGGAAACCCCGATGCTATTATTGCCAATCTATGGAGCAGGTGAACGTAGGCATCATTGGTCTGGGCAACGTCGGTTCCGGAACGATGGCCATCCTGGCAGAAAACGGCGAGCAGATCGACCTCAAGCTCGGTTTCCGACTGCGTGTGAAGGCCGTCTGTTCCGAGCATACCGAACAGAAGAAGATCCCGGAAGCTCTGGGCCCGGTTTTGAAGACCAATGACTGGCGCCAGCTAGTCTCCCATCCTGACCTGCACATTATCGTGGAGCTGGTCGGTGGCACCCAGGTTGCAGCCGAAATCGTCAACACCGCGATCGCGAACAAAAAATCCGTCGTCACCGCCAACAAGGAGTTGATGGCGTCATCGGGCGCCGAGCTATGGGATCGCGCCATCGCCGCTCGCACCAACCTCGCCATGGAAGCGAGCGTTGCCGGAGGAATTCCTATCCATGCCGTGCTTCGCGAGGGCATCTCCGGGGACCGCATCGTCGCCTTGTACGGCATCCTCAACGGAACCAGCAATTACATCCTCACCTCGATGGAAAAGCGCGGGACGCCATTCGAAACCGTTCTAGCCGAAGCCCAACGGCTCGGCTACGCGGAAGCCGATCCCAGCAATGATATCGACGGCATCGATGCCCGCTCCAAGCTCGCCATCCTTTCTGCCTTGGCCTTCGGAGAGAAGATCACTCCCTCCGACATCTTTACCGAGGGCATTCGCCGCATTGGTCCGGTTGACTTTGAGTATGCGCATCGCCTGGGTCACACCATCCGGTTGCTTTGCGCGGCCCGGCAGACCGAGGACGGCCTCGTGCTCTCTGTTCGCCCGGCGCTGATTTCTACTTCGACGATTCTGGCCAGCGTGCAAGGTTCCTACAACGCGGTGTGGGTCAAGGGCCACTTTGGCGAAGACACCTTCTACTACGGCCGCGGAGCTGGCCCGCTTCCGACCGGCGTCGCCGTGGTCAGCGATCTGATGCGTGTTGCCCGCGAGATTCGCGATGGCAGTCCGGAACGCGTCTCGCCCTTCGCGCACAAGCGCCTGGGCATCTATAAGCCGATTCCGGTGGCTCGGCAGAAGCGCGCCTATTATCTGAGGTTTCGCGTCATGGATCGCGAGGGAATTATTTCGGCCCTGGCCGGAATCCTGGCTGCGAAACACATCAGCCTGGATGCAGTGCTTCAGGTGCCCAGCGAAAACAAGCGCGACTTGCCGTTTGTCATCACGCTCGAACCAACCACCGAACAAGCCGTCCGGCAAGCTGTCGAAGAGATGTCCCGGCTCGATTTCCTGCTTGAGCCGCCGCTGGCCTTGCCGATCGAGCCGCCACTCTAATCGGCCGCGGTCTTACCCGCCTCTGCCGCGCAGCCCGAAAAAGCCGGGCGCCCGCGACTGCTCCCNNGATCGAGCCGCCACTCTAGTCGTCCGCGGTCTTACCGGCCTCTGCCGCGCAGCCCGAAAAAGCCGGGCGCCCGCGACTGCTCCCGGGCGCCCGCGATTATGCGGTTTCGAACTTCCGACGGTTACTGGGGCGGCGCAGGTTTTTCCGCGGGTTTCTTGGGAGCGGCCGCACCGGACTTGACCTTCCAGAAGTCGGGATCGGCCTTGATCCATTCCTCCGGCGTGTAACTCATCTTCGGGCTGAAGGCGAACAGGTTCGACTGACTGGACTCGACCGCGGCCGACTCCAGCTCGTGCAGCTTTTTCATGCCGTCTTCCCCCAAAGCCGCCTCGAAGTCCTTGTCCTGGGAGGGTTCTTGGTCGATCTCCGATGCGGACTTCATGCCGGTGAACACCAGATAGAGTCCCCCTTCCTGGCCGTAGCTAACTTCGTACATAGCCCAATGCACGGTGGGAACCTTTTCGTAGCCCGCCTTCACCAGTTTGACCAAATCGTCCCAATCCTTGCGGTGTCCGGAACGGACATGGTACGACGAGATCTCGAAATAGCGCATGTGGGCGATGTCGATCGACGAGCGTAGGCTGTAGTCGTCGGAATAGACCGCGACGGTCTGATCGGTATCACTCAACAGGTCGCCGTCCGCTGCGGCGGCACGGTCGAGCGAGGCTGACAGAGCAGCGTTCTTGTCCGATGCCAGGTTGTCTTTTTCCCATGCTTCGAAAGAATCGTAGGGAGTGATGAACAAGGCGCGGGACTTCCCGGACATGGAAGTTAAGGCCAGATAGTGAGTGGGCCATTTGGCCCGGGCCAGCGCCTGTACGAAGGTGCTTTCCGATTTTTCATGCGTCATACCCGTCTTTCCCGGTTTTACGAACTCGCGAAAAATAACCAGGACTTTGGGCGGCGGCATCGCTGCCCCTGACATCTCCTGCGCCGCCAGGACGCCCCCTCCGGCGCACAGAAAAACACACAAACCCAACAGGAGTCCCGCGGGTTTTTTCATGGTTCTGCCTCCTCGGTGCTGTTCGATGAATCTTGACTTGGGAAATTTCAGGACGAGTGTCAAGCGACTGTGTCCTGAGACCGCGGAGCGTAGTCTAGAGGCTGACTGAAAGTCAAGCGGGCCGAAGCGGGCTAGCGGGCTAGCGGGCTGAAGTGGCATTGCTGAAGTGACCTGTCAAGACTCGTGAAAGGCGAGCTTCCCCCGAGTCAGAGTTCAGTCGGAATCGCCGGCAGGGCGGTGGGCGCAGACTAAAATCCGAGGGATCGGCGGCGAGCTATTGCAGCAGCCTCCGACGCCTCGGATTCAGCGGACGGGGAAAAATGAAGTGAAGCTTCCTAGAGCGATTGAAAATATCTATTTCCGGTGCTCGGGCGGAACCCGAGGCGGAGGAAACGGCCGACTCAAGACCTCCCTTAATCGGGATGACTGTGGCGCCAATTCCAGTATTGGTCCTGCTGGGTATGATTCAACTTCGAGTAATCGCGATAGTCGACGTGGTTTTGCCCGAGGTACACGCGGTAGGAGCGATCTTCGCTGTCATTCCAGTTGTGGTAATCCTTGTGGGTGCGGTCGTAGATACGAGCCTGTTTCTTGTCGTTGTGTTGGCTGTCATCCTGGCGTTTGTCGTCTTGCGCCGCAGCTCGAGTCCCGAGTGCCACCGGTGCGATCAGGGCGGCAGTCAGGACCAGGTAACTCAGGTGTCGGTATCCGGCTTTCATTGATGGGTCCTCAACCTCTGAAGATAAGCGTCGCGCGAGCCGAGGTCTGAGCAGAATTGAACAGGCGAGGAGTTCGTTTTTCGAACTGGCCGGGAGCGGGCGGCAGTGGCTCGTCGAACCCGGTGCGGGAAAGCGACATCCGCACCGTCTTCGCTCCGCCGGCAACGATCATTCGGAACGGCTAATGGTCGGCGTAATAGCCGTCTCTGGTCTGCACGACCAGGCCGTTCTGCTTGGTGGTCAGCTGAATCTTGCGGTAGAGCGGCCCGTCGGCGGCTGCCCGATCCGGGGTGTAACCGAGACTGTATTGACTGCGCAGCTCTTCTTCAATTTGATCGTAAATTTGATCGATCGGATTCTTCTTAGAAACTTCGAACATACGCCCGCCGGTCTCTTTTGAAATCCGCTCGAGAACTTTCTTGCCGTCGGGACGCTGCTCCGCACGAGGATACCCGCCTCCCCCTCCATGCCGGCCCATTCCGCCACCCATACCCCCTCCACCCATCCCAATCCGCGGGCCACCAAACCCTCCACCGCCTTCTCGTTCGTCATCCTTGAACAAGATGGAATAGACCACGGTATCTGAGCGCTGCGCGGTTGCGATGGCGCTCTCGAGCGTCTCCTTGCTGCCATGGTCCACGCCGTCGGAGAGCACGATGAGCGCCTTCCGGCCCTGCTGTTTCTTCATGACTTCGTCAGAAGCCAAATACACCGCGTCGTAGAGCAACGTCCCGCCCCCGCCCATTCTTCGCGAACCGCGTCCGGAATTCGGGTCGGAACTGGAGGGGTCGTTCCCGCTGGCCTGGTTCAGCTGGGGGGTTTGCAACTGCTCGAGCGCAACTTCGAGCTTGTCACGCGAGGAAGTGAGATCCTGCAACAGCTCGACTTCGCGGTCAAAGTGGATGACAAATGCCTGGTCCTTGTCGACCCGCAACATCTGGTCCAGAAAACCGTGGCTGGCGCTGCGTTCCTGGTCAAGCACCCTCCGCTGGCTCAGGCTGGTATCGACGAGCAAGCCCAGGGTCAGAGGAAGATCGGATTCTTTGGTGAAATAGCGAATGGTTTGGGGTCGGCCGTCCTCGGTCATGACGAAATCGTCTTTGGTAAGATCGTTGACGATTTTTCCATGCTTGTCGCGCACCGTAGCCAACACGTTGACTACGTTGACCTGAACCGAGACGGTTGTCGCCGGCTGTCCGTTGCCTGGAGGAGCGGTTTGCGCCTCCTGCCCTCCGGCTGCGGACTGCGCAGAGGCGAAAGCGACTGCCAGTAACCCGAAACCGGCAGCTATCACCAGAGTCTTAGACCGCTGAAGCGAGGATCCGTGCGAGCGGTGTGAGCGCTGCGGCCCCGTTCGTTCGGTCCTCGCACCCACCGGGCTCAGGGCTCGCGGGAGCACTGCAAGCAGTTTTTCCGCGGCTTGCTCAGCGGTCCCGCGCCTCAAGGTAAAGCACATATTTTCTCCTCAATCTGCGCTGCCGTGAGGATTTGTAGGGCGTTAGCCGCCGGGAGGCGATCTTCCGCGTGGTAATGAGAACACAAACCTGGCCTTTATGGTTGTGAGCCGCCTAGTAAAAGTTTGTAAAGCTGCCTGGGATCGTTCATGGTGAAGCAGCGCCTCCCGGAGCGGTGGCGGGCAAACCCAGGAAGACCGGGGATGGGAAATCTGAGCGCGCTCAAACCCCAGGGGCGAGAGAGGCCGTCTACGCCCTTGGCCGGCGCCAGAATGCCGGACCCGCCTCGGTCCCACTGGTTGTTCTCAACAAGATGTGCCCGCGATTGGTCCCCTGCCATACAATGGCCCTGAGACCAGTCGACCATCGGACGGCGCAGCCAGCATGAACCAGACATGGAGACAGTGGCAAGGCCAAGTCGTAAACGGCCGATTTCCCCTGCAGAAATACCTGGGCGGTTCCGACTCGAGCATCGTCTTCCTGACCGAACGCGGCGCAGCACGGCCGCAAAAAGCCGCCATCAAACTGGTCGCGGACGATCCCGGCCTCGCGGACAACCAGCTGACCCTATGGAAGCAGGCTACTAGCCTTTCTCATCCCCACCTGCTGCCGATCTTCGAGGCCGGACGCTGTGAAATGGGCGAGGTTCGGCTGCTGTACGTCGTGATGGAGTACGCGGAAGAAAACCTGTCCGAGATCCTTCCCCAGCGCCCGCTCACACCCGCCGAAGCCCGAGACATNNTCACCCCCGCCGAAGCCCGAGACATGCTCCGGCCGGTTCTTGATGCTCTCGAGTACCTTCACGGCAAGGGTTTCGTGCAGGGACGACTCAAGCCCTCAAACATTATGGCCGTAGCTGACCAACTGAAACTCTCAGGCGACGGTCTGCGTGCGCTAAGCCCTTCGGGCGCGGGCCCGGGCAGTCTGCTCGGAACGAGCGTGAGTGATCCACCCGAGGTGGCAAACGGAGCGATCACTCCGGCCGCCGATGTTTGGTCACTCGGGGCCACCCTGGTCGAAGTATTAACCCTGCGACGGCCTTCCTGGGACAGAACCGGACGGGGTGCAACCAAGGAGCCCGAACTATTGCTGCCCGAGGGAATTCCGGATCCCTTCCTGGATCTGGTGCGCCACTGTCTCAATCCCGATCCCCAACAGCGCTCGACAATTGCCGAGATCGCGGCCTGGCTTGATCCATCCCCAACTGCGGTCCTGACCACGGAGCAGGCTCGGCCACGGCCTCGGGGAGCGGTATCTTCATCGGATTCATCCGGAATGGTTTCGTCCTCGACTTGGCTATATGTTTCGATCGCCGTGGTTGCCCTGGTCTTGATCTGGCTGGTCCTGGCGAGAACGCGGCACCCGCACCCGCCGTCTGAAGCAACCGCGGCTCAGCCGGTTCCCTCGCCTGCCTCCGAGCCGGCGCAGGTTCCGCCGGAATCGAAACCCTCCCCCGCGGTTACAGCGACGGATCGATCCGCCGGGACCNNTTTCATCTCCAAGGCAATCTGGCGCGCCCGTCGCCTCGGCGCCCGCAAGAGCGGCGAAGGCTTCGCCGGGAACGATTCCGTCAGAGGTCGGGGAACGGGTTTTGCCCCAGGTATCGCAGTCGGCTAGGAACAGCATTCGAGGCCACGTTCGAGTCAGCGTGAAAGTGGCTGTCGATGCTTCCGGCAATGTTATGGAAGCGACCTTGGACTCTCCCGGTCCCAGCAAGTATTTCGCTCGTCTGGCACGCGAAGCCGCCGTGCGCTGGAAGTTTTCCCCCGCCCAA
>PKYX01000355.1 GCA_003132825.1 Acidobacteriaceae bacterium | reverse complement strand
CCACCGATTGCAGCAATTCAATTTCTTTTGCGAGTTGCGCCTGCTGGGCCCGCTTGCGTCGTAAGACCTGGCCAACATCTTGCATAGAGTCCCCCACTAGAAAATCTAAGGAGCAGGGATGGCCCCGGTCAACGCGAATCCCTTGGGGGTGATTACGAGAGTAATCTGGGTGGCGTGTGACTGTGCACAAAGCAGTGAAAACATTCAACCTACGGAGTCCCCGGATCCAGCTGGGCCGAGCGCCGTGGTGCGCCGTGGGCTGGCACGAACGTGCAATGTACAGTGCCCCAGAGAAAGACGTATCTTCGGCTTGAGCAGTTCTGGGGGAGGGCTGTTCGGGCGTCCCGTGACTCTTCGGAGTCTGGGGCGCTTCTTAATTTTGGGCGACATTTTCGCCGGCATTCGGTCTTAGGAGGCGCGCCCGCTTGCCAGTATCGCGCCGCTCCAGATGCAGGCCGCTGGTGATACAATTTTGACCCTGTAGTGAGCCCGCCCGTTTCTACCCTCTGACCGGGCGCCGGCGGGAACCTTCCGATGTCAAGCGCGCGTGCGCAATTCGTTTTCGCCCTGCTGGCAGCCTCGGTCTGGCTGGCAGCGGCGAAGCCTGCCCTTGGCACCGAGCGTCATCCCGCGCAAAAGCAACCCATAAAGCAGGAGCCAGTCGTGCCCCAGCCTCCGCCCCAACCTCTGGTTCCCCTGACCATCGAAGAGATGCCGGCAATGCCTCCGGAAGTCTCTTATCGCGACGGGCAACTGACGATTGCGGCCGAAAACTCCACCTTGGCCGATATTCTGCGGGCGGTGCGTGCCCAGACCCATGCGTCGGTCGACGTGCCCCCGAGCGCCACCGAACGGGTGGTGAGCCACTTTGGCCCAGGCCCGGCGCGCCAGGTGCTGGCGGAATTATTAAACGGATCGCATTTCAACTACGTGCTACTCGGCTCGGCCGCCGACCCCGCCGCACTGGACCGGGTCATTCTCACTCCCAAGGGGCCTTCTGCTGCGGAAACGGTTTCGCAGGTCCCGATCAATTCGCCCCCTCCCGGCGGATTGTCCGGAGCCGAGTCTCCGGACGCGGCCAACGACCAAGCGAACCAGAATGATTCCGACGCGCAGATCGGCGATCAGGGCAGCCCGCCGGCCGAGGATCCCCCGCCCGGTAACCAGCCCCCAATCAGGACCCCGGAGCAGTTGCTGCAGGGATTGCAGCGCGAGCAATGGAAAGCCGGCCGTCAGGACCCCGCGCAGACGCCTGCCCAACCCCCAGGGCCTTCCCAATAACCGTTGCTTTCAGCGACTGGAAACCTTACTGACTTCGCCCGAGTGACGCGGAAAAACTCCGCCATCGCGCCGCTTCTCGCGGTCGCTAACTGGCTGAACGAGCGACATCTCACCCATGATGTCCGCAAGAGACGTTCCCGAGGAGCAATCGCTGGACCGGTGGTAACCTTGACCCGTCACAAACTCAAGGCGTCTAGTGAAATCATGTTTCCCCCAGCCGAGGCCACCCGCTCCATGAGCCGACGGCTGAGCTACGTGGGTTTGACTCTGCTGGTCCTGCTCCTTCTGCTGGCTGCCCTCTTCGCGATCGCTTTTATTCACGTGGTATCACCCATCTCCGCCAAGGTGGTGGATGCAATCACCACCAAGCCAGTCTCAGGAATCAATGTTTGTCTGCAGGTGGATGGCAAGGGTTTGGGAGGGCGCGAGGTGCTGCGGAGCGAGATGTCGCCGACCAACGATTCAGGCGAGTTCTTCTTCCGGTCCTCGGTCCACCTTATGCGATCGCCGCGGAAATGGGGGGGGTATTGGATCCGCGTTCTCGACCCGAACGAGGGGATTGGATCGCGGTGCGGAGCCGATATCGGACAGTCGGAACTCGATAAGACCGAACCATGGCCGGTCTACTTGGGCCCCGATGCCAACGGCAGACCAAAGTATTTTCCTGTCGCGCTCTGGCGGGGCGACCCCGACCCGTCTGCGTTTCACTGGGGCGCGATGCATCGCGCGCTGGGCTTTCCGCTGGGCAAGCGCATTGCGCTCATTCCGATCTTGCAGAACGTCAACGACTGCAAACAGATCCACGATTCCTCGCTGTCCGAGGACTGCCGTCAGTTGAATACCTACGCGGCCGCCCTGTCGCTGCGGGAAAACCAAGACGCGGAAAGCCGGGCGCGCGCCGCAACCCTTTGCGGAGAAGTGGACCATGCCTTCTTCTCCGCCTGGTGCCGGGGGAAGCTGGCTGATTTCGCTATGCTCCAGACCGCCCGGCAGGCCCGTGGAGATTACTTTCTGACTGCCGGCGTGCCCGAGCGGCGCCCGGACGATCTTTTTCCACCTGTCGTCGCGGGCGTTCCGCGCATCTCGTCATCGATGTATGACGACGGCTCAAGAGGCACGGGCCGCCGCGCCTATTCGTGTACCTATTTGCGCCAAGGGGACACACCGGCCTACATGGACGCGTCAATCGAAGAATTCCCCGATCTGGAGCGTGCCCGCGAGCGCCTGGCCGCGCTTCCGGGGGGATTCGCCGACCAGGCTCCGGGAACCGATAGCGAGGTGTTGTTCGCTCCCGGCCAAAAGATTGAGCGCCATCGTGGAGCTCAGTACTCCGGCGCATTCTGGTTGAGCAATAACCGTGTCATCTTTATCAGGTTCAACCAGCCGTTTGCGAAAGAAGACGAATTCATCGCAGTCTATCTAGCGAGCTTTCCAAGCAGTCTCTAACCGTACTCCGAGAGCGAGAAACTGGCTGCGCTGCTCCCCCAGAGGATTGCCGCCAATCGGCTGCCCGGATCGCGAGAGAGGCTACCAAAGATTAGGCTCCCGCTCCTTCTTCCGTAGTTTTCCATCTTTGGACAGAAGCCGGCAAAAGTGGTATTCATGATTCGAGTAAGGGCTCAGGGACATAAATCCTGGATACTAGCGCCGGTCGCGAGACCATTCTGGAATGGGGAATGAGCCATGCGATTGTTAATCCCTTTGGCCGTCCTGAGTCTTATCCTCAGCGGTCTTATCCTTGCCTCTTCAGCCTCGCGTTTCACCGAAGCGCCTGCCGGTTTTGACAACCAAAGCAACGGTGTCACCGACGCTGCCACTCATCAGGCGGATCAGACCAAATTCGAGGAAGTCGAGCAGCTGAGCGATGGCCTCNNCGGAATTACGCGTCGGCCATCAGGGACCGGAGGGGCACTTCCGCAACCCGGAAATCCCGATCGCCCACGGAATCGAAGTGATCACTGGCCGTTCTCTGGTGAATGATCGCGCCATTTGTCCCAATGGCGCTTTTCCCGACAAAGAGATTCAAGAGCGAGTTCCGGAGACCGAGACGATCCGCACATTCCGCCTTTCCCTGAACCTGTTGGGGGATGGCTTCGTCGAGGCGCTGTCCGATCAGACCCTCATCGATCTCGCCGAACAACAATGCAAATCGTCGCATGGGAAAATCTGCGGACAGGTTCTCCACGTTCCTATCGTAGAAGCCCCCGGACA
>PKYX01000226.1 GCA_003132825.1 Acidobacteriaceae bacterium | reverse complement strand
GGGTTCGGCAGAGATGATTCTGCGCTACGTCGATGCGAAGATCCTGCCCGGCTACGCGGCGGTCGATCGCGGCCGCGTCTTTGGCTACTCGTTTTTTGTGTACGAGGGCAGCAAGGGAGTGATTGGTGATCTCTACGTGACCAACGGCAACCGGCTTCCCGACTCGCGCGAGGTCGAGTTGAAGCTACTGACCCACGTGATCGAAACCCTGCAGCAGTCTCCCGGGATTCATCGCGTGGAGGCGCAACTGCTGGCCCACGATGCGAACGCGGTGTCGCGCCCTTTTCTCGATACCGGATTCCAGCGGCACCCGCGGCTGTTCATGACATTGGATTTAGGGAAGGCGGCGGCAGAGAAAGTTCTCGCTCACCCAGAAGTGGAAATTCGGCCCTGGACCGACGGCGACTACCAACCCTCGGCTGCGGTGATTACCGCCGCGTATCGCAACCACGTCGATGCCCAGATCAACGACCAGTATCACACTCTCAGTGGATCGCTGCGCTTTCTCAACAATGTCGTGCGCTTCCCCGGATGCGGCGTGTTCGATGCCGACTCCTCGTTCGTGGCCTGGGATCGCAGGGCGAAAAGTCTGATTGGATTGATCCTGTGCTCGCGCGTCCGCACCGACGTCGGCCACGTCACTCAGGTTTGCATTCTGCCGGAGTATCGCTCGCGGGGAATTGGCGAATCTTTGATGGCGGCCACCGAGAGCAATCTGCGCAAGCGAAACTTCGCCCTGCTTTCGTTGACGGTGACCGAAGCGAATGCGCGGGCCGTTGGCCTTTACCGCCGCCTGCATTTCGATTTGAAAAAGGTCTTCGATGCCTTCGTGTGGGAGGGGTAGAGAAATCTTCTTCATGTTCAAGCTGAAATAAGGCCGCCTGCGATTCGCAGACGGCCGTGTCGTCGAGCCCAACTGAGAACTGTTGCTACTTCTTCTGTTCTCCGATCGAAAGCAATTCCACTTCAAAAATTAGCGTTTCCCCCGGACCAATGTCGCTTCCTGCTCCCCGGTCTCCATAAGCCATATCCGGTGGAATAAATAACTGCCACTTCGATCCCACCGGCATCAACTGCAGCGCTTCCGTCCAGCCCTTGATGACTCCGCCGACCGGAAACGACACCGGCTCGCCGTGTTTGTACGAACTATCGAACTCCGTGCCATTGAGCAGCGTCCCGCGATAATTGCAGGTCACCGTATTGCCCGCCGTGGGCTTCGGGCCGTTTCCCTCCGTTAGGATCTTGTACTCAAGACCGCTCGGCAAGGTCACCACTCCCTCTTTGCTTTTGTTGGCCGCCAGGAACTCCTCGCCTTGTTTCCGAGCTGCAGCGCCTTCCCCATGCGCGTGGGCCTGCTGCTTTTCGCGGACTTCATTCTGCAGTTGTGTGAGGGCAGAGCGCTCATCGTCCTCGGTCAGCAGCGGTTTGCTTCCAGCCAGAGCGTCTTTGAATCCCCGCGCCGCGAGCGCCGGATCCACAGCCGCACTTACGCCTTGCTTCCGAAGATCTCCGCCGATCTTCATCCCCAAGGCGTAGCTGGCCTTTTCCTTCTGGGTCTTGAGTGTGAGAGCAGTTGTAGTTTTCCCAGGAGCCTTCTTGGCTGGGGTAGCCGGTTTCTTGGCGGGAGCGGCGGCTTGACCGGACGCCGGTTGACTGGGTTGAGCGGGGGTAGCCGGATTTTGCTGCGCCGAGGCAATCCCCAGCACCATCATCCCGGCAGCGACGAGTCGAAAAGGTAAAGTCAGCAATGTTTGCATATATTTCTATTGTCCCATTGCGCCCGAGAGATGAGCAAACCTATCCAAGAAGCAAGCAGAGCCGTTTTTCAGGCGTGGGGAGAGATCTTGCGCGCAGCCCCAAGCCGCTTCAGGCGAAGCTCGCAGGCAAGACTCCTCATCCGGCTGAAACGCCACCGGGGTTCGGAATGACGCCCTCCAAGAGATAGCCCAAGGGATTCAAACTGCACACTACGCGGAGCAGAAATGGTTCCCTAGAGAAGCAATCAGGCGCTGGTGGTTTGCTCGTTCACTTCAAGCCATCGACCACGAACAGATCCGACAGGATGCGGCCGGTGCTGTAGGCGTACGACTTTCCGTCCGCGCTGAACTTNNGCCAGCCGGATCGGCGGGAACAATTTCCTTCCAGGGCACGCGATGGCCGGTAGCGATAGCAACGCGAGAAACCTCGACCGGAATGGATCGGGTCCGCAGCAGCACGCTCTTGCCGCCATCGGAGAAACCGATAATCTGTTCGTCCGGAGATAGCACAACGTTAGATTCTTGCGGCTCGCCGCCAGCAATCGGGTAGAACCAGAGGTGATGCTGGGCATCACTCGCGAGCAGAATTTTGCCGTCGGGAGTGATCTGGCTTCCGGCCCTGCCTTGGGGAGTGATCGCGCGCGCCGGCCCCCCTTGCATATCGAGCCAGTAGGTGCGGGGACCAAGCCCGGGCTCGAAGCTGGTGAAGACGATCGATTTCCCGTCTGGCAGCCAGGCCACGGCCAAGTGATTGGTCTTGTCATCGGTAAGCTGTCTCGGCTCCCCGACTCCGGTGGGAAGCAGCATCAGTTTGGAGGGCGAACCCACGAGCGAGACAACCCATTGGCCGTC
>PKYX01000426.1:156-4547 GCA_003132825.1 Acidobacteriaceae bacterium | reverse complement strand
CGCGGTGCGATTCGCGAATCTGGCTGCCTTCGAGCATCTTGCGCAGATTCGCCGCCGATTTCATTTGTCCACTGTGCGGGCGCGCTTTGTGAATGCGTTCATCGAAGGCCGCGTCGGTGCCTTTCAGCGCATCGCAACAGAGGCCGCCTAGTACGTCGGCCGAATCGACCAGCGTCTCCGCGGCCAGCAGCGCCAGCGTGCCTACGGCCAGCATCCCTTGCGTCCCGTTGATGAGAGAGATGGTTTCCTTGGCCTGCAGCGCCAGTGGTTTAATCTGCGCCCGCTTCAGCGCGTCGCCGCTGGGAATGCGTGCGCCCGCCGAGTCGAAGCATTCGCCCTCACCGATCAATGCCAACGCCAGATGCGCCAGGGGAGCCAGATCGCCGCTTGCGCCCACGCTGCCCTGCGACGGCACGAACGGCCTCACTCCTCGGTTCAGCATCTCGCACAGCGCGTCAATCACGACGGCGCGTACGCCGGAATAGCCTTTGGAAAGGGAATTAGCGCGCAGCAGCATCATGGCGCGGGTCTCGGAGAGGGAAAGCGGCTCCCCCACGCCGACCGCATGCGAGCGCAGCAGGTTGACTTGCAGTTCGCGGATTTGCTCATGCGGAATGCGCACGTCGCTGAGTTTGCCCACCCCGGTGGTGATCGCGTAAGAAGTTCTGTTGCCTGTCACCAAGGCATCCACAACCGCGCGCGCCCGCGTCACCGTCTCCCGGGCGTCAGACTGGAGGAGCACGGGACGGTGCTCGACTGCGACCTCGTGGACTGCTTCGAGCCCCAGTTCGTTACCGTTGATGAGGAGGGCTTTCAAGGAAGTTTCGGGCTAGCTGCTCACCGCCAGCAAGTTTCCCGGGGCGAACCACGCTCGGGGAAAACCAAAAGTTTACCGTCCCAGCGCCTGCCGAAATGCTTTCATGTATTTCTCCGGGATGGTGGTTGTCTTCATCTGGGCGTCGGTGACGATGTGTGTCGTTTCCCCTTCCGCCAGCAGCGTACCATCGTCCCGCAGCAATTCGTATCCGAAATGAATCACCGAGTCCCGCACATTTTTCACTTGCGTCCGTACGACAATGGCATCGTCATAATACGCCGGGGCTCTGTAGCGGCAGCGTGCGTCGACGACGGCGATAAAACAGCCATCCTTCTGCTCCATGTCGCGATAGGAAAATCCGAGCTGCCGCAGCAGTTCCACGCGACCGACTTCGAACCAGATGAAATGATTGGCATGATAGACCACTCCCATTTGGTCGGTCTCCGCGTAGCGTACTCGCAGTCGGGTCTCGCCGACAATAGGATGCGAACTCCCGGCATCGCCGCTCACTTGCCACTCCAACGCGGCTTGCGCTTTTCGAGAAACGAGTTAATGCCTTCTCGGAAGTCCTCGGTCGAGCGGATGGCTGCGTTGTCTCGCATTGCGGCTCCGATCTGTCGGTCGAGTTCGTCCCGAGCGTGCTCGGTGAGCAGTTGTTTGGTGAGCAGTAGCGATGTCGGGCTGTTTTGCATCAACTGCGCGGCTAATTCCCGCGCGCGCCCCATCAATCGTTCCGCCGGGACGATTTCGTTGACCAGGCCCAGGTGGTGTGCTTCCTCGGCGTCGATCAGTCTTCCCGTCAACAGCAGGTCGCGCGCCTGCTTTTCTCCTACCTGACGCAGAAGGAACGTCGAGACAATCGCGGGCACAAATCCGATGCGCACTTCCGTGTATCCGAACTTGGCTTCCGGCACGGCCAGCGTGAAGTCGCACAGGAGGGCGAGTCCGGTGCCACCTGCAATGGCTGCCCCGTTTACGGCTGCGATGGTCACTTTGGGAAATTCATAGAGCGAGCGAAATACCCGGGCGACGGACTCCGAGTCTTTCAGGTTCTGGTCTGCCGAGCGGCCGATGAGAGCCTGGAGGTTTTCCAGGTCCATTCCCGAACAGAAGGCCTTCCCCGCACCGGTGAGGATGAGCACTTGCGCCGGTGACGTGGCGACGTCCTCAAAAGCTCGCAGCAGGTCGTCCATCAGTTGGTTGCTGATGGCGTTGCGTTTCTCCGGACGGTTGAGCGTGAGGGTGACGACGCCGGGGTCGTAGCTCAGTTGGATTGTCTGGTAGTCCATGGTTGCGTTGCAGCCTTCTCCTCCTGAGCGAACGCAATGCTTGCGGGGAGAAACCATTCACTGGGTTCCACCCGACAATCAGTCCGCGGCATGCGAAGTTCCATACCTCGCTCCAATCTCCGCCGAAGCCCGCAGGAGTCCATCGAGCGGCCTCAGCGCGGGAAGTCCGGCGTCCCTCTGCCGCAATGCCTCGATCAGCTTCTCCGTGGGAATATTGCCGACCAGAGCGTCCTGCGCGAACGGGCATCCTCCCAGTCCGCCCAGAGCCGAATCAAACCGGCGGCAGCCCGCATCGTAGGCCGCTAGGACCTTCCCGGTCGCCTCTTCCGGACGGCTGTGCAGGTGCACGCCGATTTCTGAATGCTGATACTTGGAAATCACAGCCGAAACCAACTCCCGAATCTGCTCGGGGCCAGCCAATCCTACCGTATCCGCCAGCGAAATCATCCGCACCCCATACGATTCCAGAAGGTCGATGGCGTCGATCACCTCGCCGGCATTCCACGGATCCCCATAGGGATTGCCAAAGGCCATGGAAATGTATACGACCATATCCAGCCCCGCGTCATCGCCCTTCTGCTTAATCTTCTCCAGCTCATCAATCGCTTCCTCCAGAGTCTGGTGCTGATTGTTGCGCAGAAATGTCGGGGAGACGGAATAGGGAAAGCCTAGAGTGTGAACCGATTGAGTGCTGATGGCCCGCTGCGCGCCTTTCTCGTTGACCACAATCCCGACGATCTCCACGTCATCCGGAGGATCGAGCTCTTGCAGAACCTCTTCGGAGTCCGCCATCTGCGGCACCGCCTTCGGTGAGACGAAGGACACGGCATCAAGGTGCTTGAAACCATTGCTGATCAAAGCCTTCAAGTAGTCCACCTTGAGGTAGGTCGGGATCTGGCCCGGGAGCCCTTGCCAGGCATCGCGCGGACATTCGACGAGTTTTACCGGGTCAGGCATTCTAAACTTCATGGCCACGGGCTTCGGGTGATTTCCAGGGATCAAAGCCCAGCAAATTCGCGATGTCCCCTCGTTCGAATTGAGTCCCTCCACGGCGCAACGAAGGTGAAACTAGGTTTGCAGCACCCCCACCTTAAACTCTGGCACATCGGGATTCAGCGCTGCCGCTTCGAGCGCCTGCGAGATTGCGTCCCGCGTTTCCACCGGATCGATAATCTTGTCGATCCACAGGCGCGCCGCGCCGTAACGCGGATCGGTCTGCTCGTCATAGGTGTTCTTTACCGATTCGTACAGCTCCTTCTTTTCTTCCTCGCTCAGTTTCTTGCCGCTTCGCTCCAATTGCTTGATCTTGATCTCGACCAGAGTGCTGGCGGCGGCATCCCCACTCATGACGGCGTAGCGGGCCGTCGGCCAAGCGAACATAAAGCGCGGATCGTAGGCTTTTCCGCACATGGCATAGTGACCAGCGCCAAACGATCCGCCTACGATCACGGTAATCTTGGGTACGACGGAGTTCGAAACCGCGTTCACCATCTTCGCGCCCGCTTTGATGATCCCGCTCCATTCCGCATCCCGGCCCACCATGAATCCGTTGACGTCGTGGAAGAAAACCAGCGGAACCAGATTCTGATTGCAGTCCATGATGAAACGAGCGGCCTTCTCCGCCGATTCGGTGTAGATCACGCCACCGAATTCCATTCGCTTGTGGCCTTCGTGGTCGGTTGCCTGCCCATGCAGTTTCTGGTTGGCGACAATGCCGACGGCGAAGCCACCGATCCGCGCATACCCGCAGATGACGGTCTTGCCATATTCCGGTTTGTACTCGTCGAAGCGGCTTCCATCGACAATGCGCGCCAAAATTTCTTTCATGTCGTACGGTCGAGCGGGCGAGGAATCATAAATGCCGTAAATTTCTTCTGCGGGTTGAGCGGGAGATTCCGGCTTGCGGCGATCCCACGGCGATTGCCGCCGGTACCCCCACTTCTCCACGATGGCGCGGATTCGCTCGATACAACTCTCGTCATTCGGCTCGCGAAAATCCACCGTACCGCTAATGGCCGAGTGCATGGCCGCACCGCCCAGTTCTTCCGCCGAGACCTTTTGCCCAATGGCAGCCTGCACCAATGCTGGCCCTGCCAAAAAAAGTCCGCTGCCGTCGGTCATGAGAACGTGGTCGCACATGACCGGCAGATATCCGCCGCCGGCCACGCACATGCCCATAATGGCCGCGATCTGTGGAATCCCCATAGCCGACATCACTGCGTTGTTGCGGAAAACGCGCCCAAAGTCGTCGGTATCTGGAAACACATCTTCCTGTAGCGGAAGAA
>PKYX01000426.1:0-127 GCA_003132825.1 Acidobacteriaceae bacterium | reverse complement strand
TTCTTCGCTGTCATCGGGAAAAACGCCCCGGCCTTGACCGTAGCGTCATTGGCGATGATCATGACCAATCGCGTGTGAATGCGCCCCAGTCCGGTGATCACGCCTGCGGCCGGTGCGCCGCCCCACT
>PKYX01000363.1 GCA_003132825.1 Acidobacteriaceae bacterium | reverse complement strand
CTCGGCGGAAGGTTCGCGTTCTTGGTGCTTTCCGTCTTTGCCAGCGAGAGCCTTGGAAAAGGCCGCTGCTGCCGGTGGTACCTGCTCCGCCCCTGACATTGCCCGCGACCCCGTCCCTGTGTTACAAGCCAAGCATGCGTAAATGGATGAGCGAGCGCCTAAAGCGCCGCAAAAAGGCTCCCGAGAAGCCGCCCGCGGAAGCCGCCCAGGCTCCACTGCAGCCGAAATACTTTGATTCCCAGGAGTCTGGGGCCGCGCCGGAAGCGGAACCGCATGATTCCGAGGAGCCAGCCCCGGAATCGATCGAGCCGCCACCCTCCCAGGAGTCACCCGCTGTCGCGTCGCCACGCGCCCAGGCCCAGGCCCAAGGTGGCGCCGAAGACCCAAACCGTGGCCGACGCCGGCGCCGGGGCAGGGGCGGTCGGGGACGCGGTCGCCAGGGTGGCCAACCCTCCACTTGGCCGCGCCCGGACGAAGCCTCGACCCAACCGCAGCCGGAAACGAGCGGACGAGCCGCCGCGGTCGCTCCGCCCCGGGCGGTTCCCGCGGGTGCGCCCAAAGGCGTGGTGGTCCTTGCCATCGGTCTGCCGGGCTCCGGAAAAAGCGCGTGGTTCAAGCGGCACAGCATCAGCCCGCTCTCGAGCGATCTGTTGCGGGCATTGCTTTTCGACGATCCCACCGAGCAGCGCTTCCAGGACCTGGTCTTCTCCAATCTGCGTTCCATGCTCAAAGCCCGGCTGATCGCGCGCCGTCCTCTGAACTACGTAGACGCCACCAACCTCACGCCGCAGGAACGGCAAAACTGGATCAAATTGGCCCATGACTATGGATACGAGGCGCACGCCGTGTTCTTTGACGTGCCGGTAGAAGTTTGCCTGGAGCGCAACCAGCGCCGGGAACGCATGGTTCCGGAAGACGTGATGCGCCGCATGGCCGCCAAGCTGCGCCCGCCGACGTTTGAAGAGGGGTTTTCGAAAATCACTGCGGTCAAGGTGAAGAAGAAAGAAGGCGAACCTGCTCCCGGTTAGGCCAGACTGCTGAGAGATCTTCGGCAGCCCAGTTCGATCCAAAGTAAAACGCCGTCCCGAAGGGGACGGCGTTTTGCTGATCGCGTGGTGAGCCGGTTTACCGGTGTCCGGAATGCCCGCCCCCGCCCGAGGAGCGCGAACTACCGGAGCTAGGCGAACCGGCCGAGCCGTGAGTTGACGGTGCAGAATAACTGCGCCCCGAATCGGCACGGTAGGACGACGTTGAACTGCTGTATCGGGGAGAGTCTCCGTAGGACCCATACGACCTCGAATATGCTCCCGCGTAGCCCGGCGACGAAGAACGTCCGCTGTATGCGTTCGACGCATAGTCTGACAAGGCGGGTCTCGCCGGACCGGTAGGCTGAGGCGCGAAACTCGAAGTCCGGCTATGGCCCGAGTCCGGGGTTGAGCGCGGAATGCTGCGCTCACTGGGCCTTGCGGAGCCGCCGCTCGGCGCGCGAGGCGCCGACCGCATTTCGGGCGAGCTGCGAGGTTGAGAACCCGGACCTTCGGCCCCAATCCGCCCCCCTGCGGGCGGCCGAGGCACGTAGTTGTGGGCCGTTGTCGCGCTGCGATTTGGTCCCACACCTGCCTGCGGTGGTCGAGGTACGGAATGGCCGGACGCGGATACCACGCTGCCAAAGCGTCCCGCCGACAAACGCGCCGCCGAGGAACCAGCCACCGGCCGCGAGAATGAGCGCGATGGCGCCACCGCGGTGGCTCGGCTGGCGTTCGGACCCAACCGGCTGGTCCGATTGGGCGAAACCGGTACTTGGCCTCCAAGCGAGGCGCGCCCGAATTCAGTCGCCGGAACCCGAACCGCCGTTCCGTGGACCGACAGGGAATTGGTTAGAGTCGCCCGCGGGACCGCAATAGCGCCGCCCGGCGCGTGCAGGTTGGCGTACTGGAAGGATGCGCCCGCGAACCCGCCACCGTGATAGAAGCCGGTAAAGCGGTTGATGTTCGTGATACGGGTGTTGTAGATATTCACTCGCGAGAAGTATCCCCAGCTCCCGCGGTACCAGGGGAAGAACGGCTCGCCCCAGCCCAGCGGACACCAGCCAATACCGCCGCCAAACCCGAATCCAAATCCGATACCAAAGCGCGGGCCGCCAAACCACGCAACCAGCGCGGGAGCATAGAACGGACGGGCATAGTAGGGCCCCGGAGCCCAGCCCCAGTAACCGTCGCCATAAACCCAGCGACCGTAGTGGAAAGGTGCGAATCCCCAAGGTTCGTCGTCGACCCAGGTCCAGCCCCAAGGATTGATCCAGACCCAGTGCCCGTAGGTATAGGGCGCCCATCCCGCAGCTACTCCTGACGGCACCCAAACTTCGCCGTAAGGCGCTTCCGCGCGCCAGGTTCCATATTCATCCAGGTCTTCGGCTCCGATCACACCCGGCGCCACGTACTGCGCTGACACGGATTGATCCTCGTGTTCATCGCGCACCTTGCACCAGTCGTCGAAGCCGTCAAGCGGCGATGCCGCAGAGACCTCATGCTGGAGCGAAGTGCCGTTCGTGAAACGTACTCTTTCATGGGCTTTGACGAGGACCGCCGGACCATTGCCGGTTGCGTCGCCCTCACCCTTCCAGACCGTGATTACGCTCGCGTCCCCGTTGGGATCGACGTCAATACGATATTCGCCGTTTTTCTGCACGGTGAATGCCAGGTTGGGCGTGTCCACTTCGTAGACTTCACCATTGAACAGTTGACGGACACGCAGGTTCAGCGTTCCCTGATGAAGTTCCACCTGCACCTGGTTGTCGCTGATGCTGCCGACGGTCAAGCTGCTCTCGTTGCCCATACGCAGAATGCCGGTGCCCACGTTCAACTCGGCCCGTGAGTCCTTATCCGTCCATACGTTGTCTGCGTTCGTGAGCGGACGATTGACCGACCCGGAAACCCAATCTCCGGTACCTTGCGGCTGGATGGAGACCGAGCCTGACATATATTGCAGACGCGCCACGCGTCCTGGCGCATCATTTTGCGGGCCGGATGGCTCGCCCGGTTGGCCCGCGGGCGGCCCGGCCTGATCCGGTGGGGCGGGCGGTTGCATGGGGCCGGCCTGATCCTGTCGAACAGACGGTTGCATCGGGCCAGACTGATCCGGTGGCTGCGGGGCCTGGTTTTGCGGCGGCCCGGCCTGGTCTT
>PKYX01000231.1 GCA_003132825.1 Acidobacteriaceae bacterium | reverse complement strand
ACGATCGAACTGCTCTCCCGCGGCCGCCATTACTCATGGATCGGCATCTATCTGACGCTGGGAAATCTGGGGCAGCAACTGCTCGGAGCCGGCGGCGACCCGCATCCCGAATTGATGGCGCGCCCCGAGACTCGCTCGAAGATCCTGATCTCGATGAAACTGGCGGGTCGTGAATTTGGAGTTCTGGATGTCGAAAGCGACCATGAGAACGCCTTCGGAGTCGAAGACCGGGTGATGCTCGAGACTGCCGCAAACCTGTTGGCCCGTTTCTTGGCGGGGTCAGGGCGTTTCATTGTGCGAAAAGCTCGTACCCAGGCCGCCTCAGAATCCAGCCTGCCTGCCGCGAAATCAAACCAGCTGAGGACTCAAGGTCAGCGTACCCGAGGGTAGGCATCCCCTCATTTGGGGCCGAGTTTCTCCGCTTCCTGTTGAATTCTCTTCCAGGCCCTCTCCACGTGGCGCGCTTCCGTGTTGGTTTGACCGACGCAGAAACGCAGCGTGAGGCGGTCGGTCAACCGGGTGTGCGTGAGGTAGAGATCGCCGCTCTGGTTCAGCCGTTCGAGCAGGGTCTGGTTGGCGTCATCGCCGCCCTTATGGCGGAAGCAGATCAGATTCAGCGGCGCAGGCGCCGCCAATTCAAAGCGTTCATCGTTTCCTACCCATTCCGCGAATTGCTGTGCCAATGCCACGTGCCGCCGGATGTGATACTGCAGTCCTTCCACCCCGTAATGGCGGATCACGAACCACAACTTCAGGGAGCGGAAACGACGGCCGAGCGGAATCTGCCAGTCGCGATAGTCAATTACCGCGCCTGATGCGGTTGCCTGGTTGCGCAGGTATTCCGGCAGCACGCTCAACGTCTGAATGAGCGCCGAGCGGTCAGCCACGTAAAAGCAGTCGCAGTCGAAGTTGGTAAACATCCATTTGTGAGGATTGAAACAGTAGCTGTCGGCCCATTCGAGGCCCCGGTGAATGCGCCGCAGTTCGGGGCAGAGCGCCGCCGTCCCGCTCATGGCGGCGTCCACGTGCAGCCATAATTTCTGCTCGCGGCAAATGCGCCCGATCTTCCCCACCGGATCGATGGCGTTCGAGGAAGTCGTGCCCACCGTGGCACAAACGAAGCAGGGAACCAGGCCGGCGCGCCGGTCGGTCTCGACTTGCAGGGCGAGGGCTTCGGGCCGCATCGCGAAGCTTTCGTCCACATCGATCAGCCGCAAGTTGGCGCGTCCCAAGCCCGCGATCTGAACCGCCTTCTCAATGGAGGAATGGGCCTGCGATGAAGTGTAGGCCACCAACTTTCCGTCACAGCCGCGTTGGTTGCTGGCAAAGTTTGTGGCCCGTTCTCGCGCCGCGAGCAACGCACACAACGAGGAACTGGAAGCGGTGTCCTGGATGACGCCGCCGCCCGTGCTGGTGGACAAGAACTTGCTCGGCAAATCGAGCATCTCAACCAGCCAGTCGAGGACGTGCGTCTCGAGTTCTGTGCACGCTGGACTGGTGGCCCAGAGCATGCCTTGCACCCCNNCTTTTCGAGGTCTCCGAGAATGGCCTCGAAAGCTTCCCCGGTTGCCGGGGCATGCCGCGGCAGCGACGCACGAATTTGCCCCGGCTGAGCCTGCGAGAGCACGGGGAACGATTCAATCCGCCGGTGATAGTCTGCTATCCAGTCGACGACAGCATAGCCGTGCCGGCGAAATTCCTCCGGAGTCATGTGAAAACTGTTCTTTTCGGTCATACTGCCTCCAAGCCGACGACCCCCGGGAGTCTCGAGCGGGCGGATCGTCCATTAAACCAGATTGGATTGCCGAGTGAGTCCGGGAAAAGACGACTAGCCGGGCCGGCCGTAGAAGACTCGCGTATCGTATTCAAGCGCCACTCGGCCCTGCGACTGCCAGGCATCAAAGATTCGCCGTAATTCGGTCAGCATCGCCTGATACTGCGCATGGCCTGGCTGCGGGGTATAGGAGGAGGAAAGCAAGCGACCTTCGAGCGCCGGATAATCAACCTCCTGGCGCATGGCGAAGGTGCGCGTCCGGAAAGGTAAAGGAGAAAAAAAGGCGTCGATGGCGAGCGTAGTGTGTTCGTGCCGCACCGCGCCATAGTCGGTGCCGAAGGTCTGCAACAGTTGCTCATAGGCCTCGAGGAAAGGCGTCGAGCCATTCCGCCGTTCGTTCCACAGAAGGACCATCCATCCTCCCGGCTCGAGAATGCGCTGAAACTCGCAGCGGGCCTTTTCGCGGTCAAACCAATGCGCCGCCTGCGCCGCAGTGACAATATCGACGCTCTGTTCGGGCAAGGTCGTAGCTTCGGCACTTCCCGCGAGACTGGTGAACCGCGGGTAGTCGGCCAAGAATTCTTCCCCCGCCCGCCGCATTTCGGCATTCGGCTCTACACCAAAAACGCGGCTTCCGCTCTCGAGCAGCAGGCGGGTGAAGATGCCGGTCCCGTAGGCGATATCCGCGACCCGGGAATCCTCTGTAAGGCCGCACTCGTTGTGCAGGAGATCGATGACTTCCGTCGGATATCCAGGACGATAGCGGAGGTAGTTGTCCACTCGCGAGGAGAACCGCTCGGTTGGGTTGCTGGCGGCCATGCCATGAGTTTAGCTCGAATGGGAAGATGGAGGCGGCGGCTGGTCCCTCAACTTCGCTCCCACCAGAGCCGGTTCGCAAGGGTAAGCACCTGCCCAATCCGCGCCAGAACTGTTAAATTAGACGCATTGTGCGCCTGGTCGTCAAAGTCGGAACCAGTGTAGTTGCGCCTGGCGGCCGCATCGATACCCTGCGCATGCGCGCGCTCGTCGACCAGTTGGACTTGTCGCGGCACGAATACCTCATCGTGAGTTCTGGCGCCATCGCGGCCGGAATGTCGAATCTTGGTCTCGGCCAGAAACCTGCCAGTGTGCCCCTCATGCAAGCTTGCGCCGCAGTCGGCCAGAGCGTGCTCATGCACACCTACGAGCGACTGTTTTTCGGCAAGAAGTTGGTCGCGCAGTTGCTGCTTTCGAGCGACGACTTCACCTCGCCCGTCCGTTACCGGAATCTGCAGAACACCTTGCAGCAATTGTTGAAACTGGGCGTCGTTCCGGTGGTGAATGAAAACGACAGCGTTTCCGTCCGCGAGCTGGAGGGGGCGTTCGGCGACAACGACGAACTCAGCGCACTGCTGGCAGCCGCAGTCAAGGCCGACTGGTTGCTTCTGCTCACCGATGTGGATGGTTTCTACGTACCCAATGGCAAGCGCCCGCGCGCGCTGCGTACCATACGCAAGCTCACTCCGCAAATGGAGGCTCTCTGCAATGGCCACGGCAAGCTGGGTCGCGGAGGCATGCGCTCCAAGCTGCGTGCGGCCCAGACGGCGAGCGCAGCGGGAGTCCACGTGGCCATTGTGAATGGCCGTCATGATCACGCCATCGCCGGCGCCATCGAGCGCAAGATTGGAACCTACTTCCCTCCCCGGACCCGGACTTCCTGACATGGCCACCACGATCAGCACGTCCTATTCCACCCGCGACAAGCTCCTGCGCGCTCGTCAAGCCGCCGCGACCATGGCCCGGCTTNNTGCTGGTGATGGCGGAAACGGTGGAAGCCAACGCGAAGAGTATCCTCGATGCCAACCGCCAAGATGTAGAGACCTCCGCCCTGACCGGCGCGATGCGAGACCGCCTCCTGCTGAACACCACGCGTATCGGGGAGATGGCACGCGCCATACGCGATGTGGCCAACCTGGCGGATCCGATCGACGAGACCCTGGCCGAGTGGATTCGCCCCAATGGCCTGCGTATCCGTAAAGTCCGGGTGCCGCTGGGTGTGGTCGGGATCATCTATGAGTCACGGCCCAATGTGACGGCGGACGCTGTCGCTCTTACCTTCAAGACCGGCAATGTGGTCGTGCTGCGCGGAGGAAAGGAAGCGGCGCGTAGCAATCAGTACTTGGCGGAGATTCTGTCCTCGGTGCCGGGGGTGCCGGAAGGAGCCATCGAACTGCTCGATGCCACGACGCGTGACTCGGTTCGGGAACTGATCGAGGCCCGTGGTTTGGTGGATGTCATCATCCCCCGCGGCGGTGCCGAACTGATTTCCTTCGTGGTCGAAAATTCCGTAGTGCCGGTGATCGAAACTGGAGCGGGGAATTGCCACATTTTCGTCGATGATTCGGCGGACTTCGAAATGGCCGATCGCATTGTGATCAACGCCAAGACGCAGCGTCCTTCGGTGTGCAATGCCGCGGAGAAGCTTCTGGTCGAGGAACGCGTCGCCGCGGAATACGTTCCGCGGATCGTGAAGAAACTGATCGAGGCCGGCGTGGAAGTACGAGGCGATGAAGCGACCATTCGCCTGGCCGTGGGACTCGATGTTCGCCCCGCCGAGGCGCAGGACTGGGACGAGGAGTATCTGCGGTTGTGCCTGGCGATTCACGTCGTTGCCAACGTCGCCGACGCCATTACCCACATCAACCGCCACTCGACGCACCACTCCGACGTCATCATCACCCGCGACGAACCGCGCGCCCGCCAGTTCCTTCGGCAGGTGGATTCGGCAGTCGTGTACTGGAATGCCTCCACCCGCTTCACCGACGGCGGCGAATTCGGTATGGGGGCAGAAATGGGAGTCAGCACGCAGAAGCTACACTGCCGCGGGCCGTTTGCCTTGGCGGAGTTGACCTCGACGAAATATGAGGTAGTCGGCACCGGGCAAGTGCGGTAGGCGGCCCGAGCGCGATCGACGCACAGGCGGCTTGACCCCGCCTCGTCTGTTGGACCTTCCATCGATCAACGTCCTGCCGCAATTCCGAGCGCGCTCGCGAGAGCATGCCAACCCCTCCCCTGAACGCCGGGGTTTGCCGGCCGCGGTCTCGTCATTGTCTGTGGTAACTTACTTACTTCGTCGCGGGAGCCCGATGAAAATCTTCTCTGCCGCGTTTCTGCCTTGCATCGTTCTATGCTCATCGCTCTCGACCAACGTCAGCGGCGATGCGGCTGATTCTGCCCTGCGGATCCTCGGGTTTCGCGATGCGGTCACGGAAAATTCCATCGAGTCCCGCTTCCTGGCTGTGCCTGATCCGAAACGAGCCGAGGAGCACCTTCGCATCCTGACCCAAGCTCCGCACATCGCCGGCTCGGTTGAGGACAAGGCGACGGCCGACTACGTGGCCACGAAGTTCGGGGAAGCCGGTTTAGAAACCGAGATCGTTGCCTACCGCGTGTGGATGAACTATCCCTCCGAGATCAGTGTGGATGTGACCGCGCCCCCGGGGGTGACCATGCACGGCCCGACGCGTGAACACGTGGATGGCGACCCCTACGAAGAGGACCCGCGAGTCGTAGTTCCATTCAACGGCATGTCGCCCTCCGGCGACGTCGAAGCGGAGGTGGTCTATGCCAACTACGGTACGCCGGAGGATTTTAAGAATCTCGAAGCGATGAAAATCGACNNTCTATTCCGACCCCTTCGACGACGGCTGGCGCCGCGGTGACAAATATCCCCAAGGACCGTGGCGTCCAGATACCGGCGTGCAGCGTGGTTCGATCGGTTACATGTTCGAGTTTCCCGGCGATCCGACGACGCCAGGAATTGCCTCCCTGCCGTCGCTGCCCGACTCCCAACGAATTTCCCCCGATCAGTCGGCACAGATGCCACGGATTCCGTCCACTCCCCTGTCCTACGTCGATGCCTGGCCCATTCTCGAACACCTGGGCGGCCCGGATTCGCCGCGCAGCTGGCAAGGGTCGCTGCCCTTCACCTATCACGTCGGTCCGGGACCGGTGAGGGTGCATATGCGCCTGCGGCAAGACTATCAGTTCCGTACGATCTGGGATGTAATCGGGCAAGTGCGCGGCACCGACTCACCCGACGAGTGGGTGATCGCCGGCAATCACCGCGATGCCTGGGTTTATGGCGCGGTCGATCCCGGCAGCGGGACAGCCGCGATGCTCGAATCCGTGCACGGCATTGGCGAGCTGCTCAAGTCCGGGTGGAAGCCGAAGCGCACCATTATCTTCGCCAGCTGGGACGCGGAAGAGGAAGGCCTGATCGGCTCGACCGAATGGGCCGAACAGCACGACCCGGAACTGGCGAGCGCCATCGCATATTTCAACACCGACGTCGCAGTTTCCGGGCCGAAGTTCGGGGCGTCGGCGGTTCCCAGCCTGAAGCCGTTTCTCCGCGACATCACCAAAGCCGTGCCCGCAGCGGGCGGAGGCACAGTGTATGACGCTTGGCGCCGGGCGGGACCGCCGGAGTCGGAGACCGAACAGGAGGTGCACGATCCGGTTCCGGGGGCAGCGCACCCGGCGCCACTGGCCTCCTGGGATGTCATGGTTGGCGACCTGGGCAGCGGCTCGGACTACACACCTTTCCTGCAGCACCTGGGAGTGCCTTCGACCGACATTGGGTCCCCCGATTCATACGGGGTGTATCACTCCGTGTTCGACGATTTCGCCTGGTTTAAGAAATTCGCCGACCCGGATTTTCTTTACGAACAGCAGATGGCGCGTGTGTTTGGGCTTGAGACGATTCGCATGGCGGACGCCGACGTGTTGCCTTTCGATTATGAGGAGTATGGAAAGGAAATCGAAGCCTACATCGACCGAGCGAAAAAGCGAGCGGACATCGAATTCGGAGCTCGAGCCCCCAGCTTTGTCGAAGCTGCGCAAGCCGCCCGGCGCTTCGAGGAGGCGGGAGCGAAGATTCTTTCCCGGGAACAAAGACCGCCAAACGATCCCGGAAAGCTGAATCGGGCGCTACGCGAGGCCGAGCGCGCCCTGCTGATTCCCGAGGGCCTTCCCCACCGTTCCTGGTATCGGCATGCGATCTACGCTCCCGGCGAGAATACCGGCTACGCGGCGGTGGTGATTCCGGGAGTGAATGAGGCCATTGACGGGCACGACCTCGGACGCACTGAACAGCAGCTTGCGACCTTGATGGCCGCGCTCGAGCGGGCGGCGAGAGTGCTGGGCAACGATCACTGAGTCAGGGGAAGGCGGGAAGTCCCACCCCGCGAGCGCCGGCTGCTGGGGGCAGGCCAAAGGGCTAGGAGCCCCGGATGCGGATCGCGGCGGGTGCGGAGCGCGCCGCCGCAGCGGCTATTTCAGGGAGACCAGCTTCTCCACCAGATCCGAGTAGTCTTTCTTTTCCAGGCCGTGGACCTGCTTGTTGTATTCGTCCACCTTGCTCGAATAGTTCATCGAGCAGAACTTCGGGCCGCACATCGAGCAGAAGGCGGCCTCCTTGTAGTAGTCGTCGGGCAAGGTTTCATCGTGCATCGCGCGCGCCGTCTCTGGATCGAGCGAGAGTGCGAACTGCTTCTCCCAATCGAAGGTATAACGGGCATAGCTGAGGGCGTCGTCGCGGTCGCGGGCACCGGGGCGGTGGCGGGCNNCCGTGCCAGCCGATCATGGCTGCGCCGATGGCCGAAGTGATGTGATCGTAGCCGGGCGCGATGTCAGTGACCAGCGGACCGAGCGTGTAGAACGGCGCTTCGTAGCACAGCTCTTTCTCCTGATCCACCTGCTCTTTGATCTTGTCGAGCGGTACATGGCCCGGTCCTTCGATCATCACCTGTACGTCGTACTCCCAAGCCTTCTTGGTCAACTCGCCTAAAGTTTTCAGTTCGGAGAACTGGGCCTGGTCGCTGGCATCCGCGATACATCCGGGACGCAGCCCATCGCCCAGGGAAAATGATACGTCGTGCTTGGCGAAAATTTTGCAGATGTCGTCGAAGCGTTCGTAGAGGAAGTTTTGCCGGTGGTGGTGAGCCATCCACTGCGCCAGAATGGCGCCGCCCCGGCTCACGATGCCGGTGATGCGCTGGGAGACCAGGGGTAGGTACTGAATCAGCACTCCGGCATGGATGGTCATGTAATCCACGCCCTGTTCCGCCTGCTCTTCAATCACCTCCAGCATCACTTCGGCGTTCAGATCCTCGATGCGCTTGACGCGGGAGATCGCTTCATAAATTGGCACCGTACCAATGGGCACGGGGGAATGGCGAAGGATGGCTTCGCGAATGGCGCGAATCTCGCCGCCGGTCGAAAGGTCCATCACAGTATCGGCGCCGTAATGCACGGAGGTATGCAGCTTCTTCAGCTCTTCGTCAATGTTCGAGGTGACGGCTGAGTTGCCGATGTTGGAATTGATCTTGCATAACGAGGCTACGCCGATGCCCATCGGTTCCAGTTCCGGATGGTGGATGTTGGCCGGAATAATCATGCGGCCGCGGGCCACTTCGTCGCGTACCAGTTCCGGCGTCAGCTTCTCGCGTCGGGCGACGTAGTCCGCTTCTTCGGTCACCACACCCTGTCGGGCGTAGTGCATCTGGGAGAAATTGCCGTCTTTGTTCTCCGCTTTGCGCTTAGCGATCCATTCCGCGCGCGCTCCGGGAGCGCTCGGTCCCTGACTGCCGATGCTCGTTCGATCGCCATTGCTGGGAGTACCGTTCGTGGGAGCCATCGCTTCGACCATCCTCACTCAAAGAGTTTTCAGAATTCGATCATTATACGCTGCACGATCGCGTTTCTCGGCCGACGGCTCCCCGGGTTCCGCACTAGACCGTATTCCTTGGCAGAAATTTGTCGCCTCGGGCGGGCGGAGCGGGGAGATGGTCCGCGCTCCGGACCCGAGGAACCACAGAGACCGGGCTACTGCATTTCACATTCGGCGGCGGAGTCGCAGCCCTCGGCGCCCTTCAATCCGATATTGTGCGCCGCACTCTTGAAGTGCACGGTGGCCGCGGCTGCGGGATAAGCCCACCACAATTTGCGAATGACTCTGTCGCCGGGAATCCAGGAGTGGGGCTTCTTCATCGCATAGGCCACAAATAGCTCGCTCGCGAAGATGAGTCCGTTCTTCGCGATGAGAGTTCGGTGAGCGGGTGGCACGCTGACCCAGGGCGCGCCCTCGGCGGCTTCGCGATCGAGCGCCAGAGTGGTGGTCGTGATCCGCATGGTTTCAGCCGTGGCCAGAACCCCCATGACCAGGAGAAATTTCTTATCCACGACCTTCTTTTTTTGCGGTTGCGGTGTCACCGGGACAGAAAGCGGCTCAATGGCCGCCGGCATATTCATGGCCGCAGGGTTAAGATTCGCGTAATGGACGTCCTGCGCGGTTGCACAAACTCCGGCAAGAAGAACAACCATGAACAACTCGACTGCTCGCATACAAGTCCCCTTGGTTTGTCGGCGTCCGCCCGGTTTCCCGAAATGGGAATTCACCACGATGCCTTCTCGGGGCTGGCGAATCGCACAACGCACTGTCGACAGGAGCAAGCTCTCATCCACCGCCAAGGGGCAGGTCTTCAACGAGATAGGCGGCCGATTCCCGATATGGGGCGAAGCGGAGGACTACGCTGCGCAAAACAATTCGCGGCGGCAACCATGATTTTTCCACTGCGCGGGGATCGCTCGGATGTGCCGAAGTTCAGAAGGTCGTCCGGCTGGAACTTTTTGTCGAGCTGGCACTTAGCGCAGGGCTTAACCCGGTTCCCTGCGGCGCTCGCCGCACTCGATCCGGGAAAAGCGGAAGGAAGCCAGGGGATAGGTGCGGTCAGTGCTTGGGAGCTGCCGCGAAGCCTTTGCGCCTCTGCTCGCTATANNCCTGAAAGAAGCGGCGCAGCATCAGCAGGCGGTGCGCCGGCATTTCCTGGGCTTCGCGGTAGGCGTTGAATTCCGGGTCTTCGGTGGCAATGGCAATAATCTTGTGGTCTCGCTTGCCGACATCAATCATGGTCATCAGGCCGATGGTGCGGGCGTGGATGATGGTCAGCGGGACCACGGTTTCCTGGCACAGCACGAGCACATCGAGCGGGTCGTCATCCTCGGCCAGAGTCTGAGGAATGAATCCATAGTTGGCCGGATAGTAAACGGCGGAGTANNGAGCCGAAGGGAATTTCAATCACCGTGTTGAACTCTCGCGGCAGTTGATCGCCGGGAGTCACATCGTGCCAGGGATGGATCATAATCTCTCTTTAACCGCGGAGTTGGGCTACCGAAGGATTGTAGCGGAAACCAGTTGCCTCAACCGC
>PKYX01000202.1:1190-14306 GCA_003132825.1 Acidobacteriaceae bacterium | reverse complement strand
CCATGTCGCCGTAGTGATCTTCAGCGCCCGCGATATCGGTCAGAATGGCGTAGTCATTGTCTTCCTTCACCAACCCCATGGCCACGCCCGCAACCGGAGCCTTGAGCGGCACGCCCGCATCCATCAGCGAAAGCGACGCTCCGCAAACCGTAGCCATCGACGACGATCCGTTCGATTCCAAAATATCGGAGACCACGCGCATGGCATACGGCCACTTGTCTTCGCCCGGCAGCACTCCGGAAAGCGCCCGCTCCGCCAGGGCGCCGTGTCCGATCTCCCGCCGCCCCGCGCCGCGCAAGAAGGCGACCTCACCCACCGAGAAGGGCGGGAAATTGTAGTGCAGCATGAAGCGCTTTTTGGCTTCGCCTTCGAAGGCTTCCAGGCGTTGCATGTCGTCGCTCGTGCCCAGGGTCGTGGTCACCAGAGCCTGGGTTTCGCCGCGGGTGAAGATGGCGGAGCCGTGGGTGCGGGGCAGGACGCCGGCCTCGACCCAGATGGCGCGGACTTGATCGAAGGCGCGGCCGTCGGGGCGGCGCTTTTGATTGAGAACCTGCTCGCGGAAGATGCGCTCCCGCAGAGTCTCGTAGTAGGTCTTGAGCTTGGCCCGGGCCTTTTCGTCCTCTTCGGGGATCTGCGCCTGCAGTTCTTTTTTGAGGTCGCGGACCAGGTTGTGGCTTTCCGCTTTGGGATGCTTTTCGGTGTCCAGGCGGTCGGTCAGGTCGGCGCCAATTTTCGCCTTCAGCGCGTCGTAGTAGGCCTGGTCGAATGCCGGCGGTGTGACGGCGCGCTTGGGCTTGCCGGCTTTTTCCCGCAGTTGGTTGATGGCGGCGCAGATTTTTTTGATCTCGGTGTGGCCGAATTCGATGGCGTCGACCACGGTTTCTTCTTTCACTTCTTTGGCGACCGACTCGATCATCACAATGCCATCGGCGGTTCCGACGACCATGATGCTCAGCAGGCCTTCGCGGATTTCGGCGTAGGTGGGATTGATCACGAAGTGACCATCGACCAGGCCCACACGCACGGCGCCAATCGGTCCGAGGAAGGGAATGTCAGAAAGNNAGCGGCCGCACCGGACGATCGATCATGCGGCTGGTGAGAATTTCGCGCTCGCTCGGACGGCCTTCGCGCTTGATGAATCCGCCGGGAAAGCGGCCGCCGGCGTAGGTATATTCGCGGTAGTCCACGGTCAGGGGGAAGAAGTCAATTCCTTCCCGGGGCTCGGGGTTGGCCACACCGGTGGCCAGAACGACGTTGTCTCCCATGCGGACCACGGCTGAGCCGTGCGCCTGTTTGGCCAGTTTTCCAGTTTCAAAGGAGAGGCTTTTGCCGCCGGTGAGTTCTACAGATACTTCATGCTTCATGATTTCGTTTCCTTCTGGGCAGGAGAGCACGCAAGTGCCGGTCTGGTGGGTTGCAGACTGGATGAGCCAGTGCCAGTAGAGTTAGGTAACAATGGCCGGAGACACACCGTCCATGCGCTTCCCTCCGTGAGTGCGCACCGCCCAGGGGGCGGCGGCACAACGATTCCCGTGGCCTTGCGGAAAAATCCACCATCCGCCAGAAACCGGTCCGCCCGCAATTAATGACGGAGACCGAGCTTCTGTACCACATTCTTGTAGCGGCTGGAATCGTAAGTCTTGAGGTAGTCGAGCAAGCGACGCCGCTTGCTGACCAGCATGAGAAGGCCGCGGCGTGAACCGTGGTCTTTCAGGTGTGTCTTGAAGTGCTCCGTCAATTGGCCAATGCGTTCGCTTAGCAGCGCGATCTGGACTTCTGGACTGCCCGTATCGGTCGGATGCGTCCCGTGTTGGTCAATGAGGGCTTTCTTTTGCTCTCTGGCTAGCACTAACCTGCTGCACTCCTGTCTTCTATAGTTTTCGATTGTTTGTAACGCCTTCGAGGTTAACACGCTGGCGGAGGAGGTGTAAAGGTGAAGGGCGCCGGACCAGCCACGCGACGCCCAGTGCCGGCTGCGCCAGGACATTGATGGAGCGGAACGCCGGGAACATTCATCAAAAGCCGGATAGAACTTTGGCTTTGTGCTTTTGCCTTCTGCTCGGCCTTCGCCTTTTGCCGTTTTCGCGTCGGGCGGCGCAGGGTCGGTGGTCGAGTTTCATACGGCATCCTCGATTCGGTCGAGGACTTGGAATCGACCGATGATTTCGATCGAGCGCAGAGCGGGGACATCTGGGCGCGGAACCGATGGCAGACNNCTGCCTTACATGGCGGGCAACCTGGGAGCGAGCAACGACCAGAGCACCTGGGTTCTCACCTCCTATCTGGTCTCGAATGCCGTCGTGCTGCCCATCAGCGGATGGTTTGCCAGTGTGCTCGGCCGCAAATGGTTCTTCATGACCTGCTTGACAATTTTCACCGTGAGTTCCATGTTGTGCGGGATCGCGCCGAGCCTCGGAGCACTGATTGTGTTTCGTATCCTGCAAGGCGCGGGCGGTGGCGGACTTCAACCCATGGCTCAGGCCATCCTGGCCGACACCTTTCCGCCCGAGCAGCGCGGCCTGGCTTTCGCCCTATATGGCGTCACCGTCATCGTTGCACCTACGATCGGGCCCACGCTGGGCGGCTGGATCACGGACAACTACACCTGGCGCTGGATTTTCTTCATCAACGTCCCGGTGGGAATTTTGGCACTGTTCCTGGTTTCTCGTTTGATCGAAGACCCGCCCTGGGCGAAGCGCGTGCGGGGCGCACTGGCCAGAATCGACTACGTCGGTGTGTCTCTGCTGGTCCTCGGAGTGGGCGCCCTGCAAATCATGCTCGACAAGGGGCAGGAGGACGATTGGTTCGGGTCGAGTTTCATCCTGACCCTGGCGGTGCTTGCGGTCGTGGGCTTTGTGTCCCTGGTCATCTGGGAGTGGTTTTATAAGCGCCCGGTCATTGAGGTGCGCCTGTTCAAGAATCTGAACTTCGTCGAAGCGAACGGCATGATGTTTGTGCTGGGGATCATGCTGTTCTCGAGCCTCGTCATGATGCCTCTGTTCCTACAATCTCTGCTCGGCTATACGGCCGAGTCGGCCGGCTTGGTGCTTTCTGGCGGTGGCCTTCTGCTGCTGTTTCTGATGCCCATCGTGGGCGTGCTCTCCTCGAAGGTCCAGGCGCGATATCTGGTTGCCTTCGGCTGGCTTTCCCTCTCGATTGGCATGTTCTTGTCCACCCAACAGCTCGACCTTCAAATCAGCTTCCAGAGCGCCTGCCTGCTGCGCCTCGTGCAGGTGTTTGGCCTGGGCTTTCTGTTCGTTCCCATCAATCTGTCCTCCTACATCGGAATGCCGGTCGAAAAAAGCAACAGCGTCGCCGGGCTGACCAACTTCATGCGCAACATCGGCAGCAGCGTGGGAACGTCGATGGTCACCACCCTGATTGCCCGCCGGGCTCAGGTCCACCAAGCGTATCTGGTCGCGAATATCTCTCCGGGACGGCGGCTCTTTACCCGGGCGGTGGCCGGTCTAGCGGCTCACCTGGGCGCATCGGGGGCGAACGCGGAGCGAGCGACCAGGCAGGCGTACGCGCTGATCTATCGAACGGTCGGCGTGCAGGCCAGCACCCTCGCCTACATCGACACCTACTGGGTTCTGGCGATCGGAGCGGCGATCATGTTTGTGCTTTCTTTCACCCTGAAGAAAAACCAACCCGGTGGCCGCCGTGTGGTGATGGACTAGCAGTACTATGGTGACGGGAAAAACTCGCACCGGCTGTCTGGTCTCCGGGGGGCGACCTCGAAGCGATAGCGTACCGGAGCAATCTCCATGATCCGAGTGATTACCATCGAGCGCGAATACGGCAGTGGCGCCGCGGACATCGCAAAAAGAGTGGCCCGCCGCCTGGGCTGGAAACTGTGGGACGAGTTGTTGACCAACGAAATTGCCCGCCTGATGGAGTGCGATTGCCGAGTCGTCGAAGCCCACGAAGAGAAAAGAGACCCCCTGTTCTATCGACTCCTCAAGGCTTTCATGCGAGGCAGTCACGAAGGCAGTCTCAATGCCCCGCGGCTGAAGTTGGCAGATACCGATTGCATCCGGGAGGTGGCAGAGCGGGTCGTGAAAGACGCGGCCGAAGGCAGCGGTTGCGTGATCGTCGGACGCGGCTCCGCCTACTATCTGCAACACCGTCGCGATGCGTTTCACGTATTTGTTTACGCCCCGTTTGAGGAGAAAGTCCGGCGGCTTGAGGCCGGTGGGAAGAGCGAGAATGAAGCTCTCCAGGCCGCGGAAACCGTGGACCGTGACCGGGCGGCTTTCATCAAACAATATTTCGGGGTCGACTGGCCGGATCGGTACCGCTTTCACCTCATGATCAACTCCACCATTGGCGAGGAAACGGTGGTCGAGACCATACTCCAGGGCATCGCCATGTTGGACAAAGAAGGCGCCGCATCCCCCGCTCCGGCCCAGCAGCTCGACGGGCCATGATCCGGAATCCGCAGACCCTTCAATCGCCATGACAGTCTTGCAGAAATCCGACGTCCGGGTCTCCCCGTCAACCTGCGACCGCCGCTATCCGTGTTCGATGGCCGTGCGGTTCGAGGTCTCGCCGGCTTGAGCAGACGGCTGCTCTTCCTCTTTGCCGCCAGTCTTTGTTGGAGTGGATGCGACCGGATGCCGAACGGGACTCGAATGGAAAGCTCCCCCCACCTCGAACCGACGATCGCCGCTCTTCGTGGGGCGTATCAGGCCTTCAACCGGGGTGATATCGAGGCCGCAGCAGAGCCGCTCGATGCTCAGATCGAGTGGACTGAACCCGCAGAATTCCCCGGGGGCGGCACCTACCGCGGACGCGATGAGGTGAAGCACTATCTCACACAGTCACGGGCCGCCTGGCAGAAGCATCGAGCGAACCAGAGCGATTTATCACCGCCGGCAATCGGATCGTTGTGTTTGTCCATGCGCGAGTTCGATCGAAGGGCAGCAACCAGTGGCAAGATGTGCGCCTGGCGGACGTCTATACGGTCCGCGCTGGCAAACTGATCGAAATGCGGGCTTTCGCCGACCGGCAAGAAGCGCTGCGTTGGGCCGGAGTGCAAGACCCAAGTCCCTGAGAGGCAGCGCAGATGAGTTGAGGTTTCAACCAAACTTAAAGCCCACGACCGGAGTCGTGGGCTTTTTCGTTGCTGCCTCTTCGTGGCGGCTTATCTTGGTTGACTTAGGCTTCGCGAGCGGTTAACGGTGTCCGCCACCGTGTCCGCCGCCACCGTGGAAGCCACCTCTTGCTGCACCGCGAAATCCACCGCCGACGTTGCCGTGGAAGCCGCCCACTGGGCCGCGTGCAAAACCGCCTCCACCGAAGCCTGCGCGTCCGTAGGAACCGCGGCCGTAACCGAAGCCGGGGCGTCCGTAGGAACCGCGACCGTAACCGAAGCCGGGGCGTCCGTAGTAGCCGCGACCGTAGCCGAAGCCTGCATGGCCATAGTAGCCTGGCCCAAAAAAGCCGGACCGGCCATAGTATCCGCGAAACCACGGCCCCGCGCCGATGAACAGACCACCGGAGAACCAGCTCGGTCCGTAGTAGCCGTAAGGCGCACAAGAATAAGGCGCATATCCGTAGTAGCCGTACTCGCATACCGGCGGTCCGGCATAGTATCCCGGGCCAAATCCTACACCCACGCCAACCCTGACCTGGGCTTGCGAATAGGCCAGTGGAATCATCAACACCGCCAGCAAGGCCACATGCTTGAGATAACGCATCTGTTCTACCCCCCTTGCTTCAGATTCCCGTACTCGATCTGAAGCACCTGTTTGCTTAAACCCGGAAGACGAAAAAAAGTTTCGCAGCCCGGATAGCGAAATTAAGCTATCTCGTCTTAAATCAATCAATTACAAGGTAACCTTCCGAGATGAGGACCCGCCTCAGGTTCTAGCAGGGCGCCCCTTCTTCCTTGCGGTCATTTCTTGGACATCAGGCGGGCTACACCAGCTCGACTTCGATCTGGTTCGGTGGCCGGTCCAGCTTGGTGATTCGAAAGCTGCGAACCTGCCCTGCCCGGACTTCTTGCGGCTCCGCGGATTCCGCAACCGTGCCGCCCTTCCAGCGCGCTTGCAGCATCGAACCGAGCGATGCCAGATCGGCCTTTGCTCCCCCGGACTGATTCCGAGCAGCGGATTCCTGCTTGGTTTCTGCCGAGATCCGGCAGGCTGCCTGGATCCCTTCGCCCAGTTCCACCTTCGCCGAGCCGCCCGAGACATCGATGACGCGGCCCGTGACCACATCCCCTTCCCGGCGCTCGGCGACGTATTCATCAATGCCGGTCGGAACCAGTTGTTTCATCCCGAGTTTCAGTTTCCGTTTCTCCCGATCCAACTCGAGCACTTGCGCCTTCACCGACTGCCCCACCCGCAGCATGTCCTGGGGATGGTTAATGCGCTTTTCTGCGCTCAGGTCGCTGACGTGAATCATGCCCTCCAGGCCCTCGACAACCTGCACGAACGCGCCAAACTTCGCAATGCTCGTGACTGGCCCCTCGACCACCGACCCAACGGGAAACTTTTCGGCAGCGTCGGCCCACGGATCGCCGAGCGCCTGCTTCAATCCCAAAGACATGCGCCGCTCGCCCGCGTTCACGCCCAGGACCACGGCTTCGACCGTCTCGTCGGCTTTTACCAAGTCGCTCGGCTTCCTTACTTTCTTGACCCACGACATCTCAGAAACATGAATTAATCCCTCGACTCCCGGCTCTAGCTCCACAAACGCGCCGAAGTCGGTCACGCGAGTCACGCGGCCGCGCACCCGCTCCCCGATCGTGTACTTACCCGGAACCGAGTCCCAGGGATGCGGCTGTAGCTGCTTCATTCCTACCGAAAGGCGCCGCTTCTCGAGGTCCACTTTGAGAACCTTCACCTCGATCTGCTGATCGACCGCGAGCACATCTGCCGGCTTGTTAATCCGGCTCCAGGAAATATCCCCCACATGCAACAGCGCGTCCACGCTGCCAATATCGACGAACGCTCCGTAGTCGGCGAGCCTGCGCACCGTACCGCTCACCGTGTCGCCTTCCTTCAATTCGGAGTAGCGGCGGTCCTTCACCGTCTGCTCTTCTCCTTCAGCGACGATGCGGCGATCCACCACGACGTCTTCTTCCGCGGCGTCGAGCTTGATGATGCGGCATCGGATCTCCTGCTCCACCAACTTCTCCATCTCGGCCGCATCGCGCGCGCCACTGCGAGACGCCGGCATGAACGCCCGCACTCCCACATCCACGCTCAAGCCGCCCTTCACGACCCCGGTCACCGTCCCCACAATCGTCGTCTTCGCTTGAAAGGCCTGCTCGAGCGCCGCCCAGTCACTGGGCCGTGCGGCTTTGCTGCGAGTCAACTCGTAGTAGCCTTCAGGATCGCGGCCTTTAATCGTAACCTGCAGCCGGTCGCCCGGTTCCGGGCGCTTGCTATCGTTCTGTAACTCGGAAAGCGGCAAAAGGCCTTCGGTTTTGAACCCGATGTCGATCACCACCGAGTCTGGCGAAACCGAGACCACCGTGCCTTCGCGGGTGGCTTCGGCTTTACGGAGCGCATGGCTGCGCTCGAATTGGGAAAGCATGCTCCCGAAAGACTCATCGGGCTCGGGGGTGACCGGAGATTCTGGGATCTTTGGATTGGACATATCCGATTACAGCCTGGTGGAGGCACGACCGTTCAAGGATAACACCGCACCCCGAAAAAACAGCTCAGCCTTGGTTACGCGATGGCCATTGGGCAAGGGCAAGCCTGCGGATCGCCGGACGGCGGTTCAGCCTAGCCCATCGGGCATCAATCCGCCGGAAATGGTGGTTGACGGGATGAAACCTGATCTCGAACTCCGAACCGGTCCGCCGCGCGGAGAAGCAGGAGGCGGTCGATTCCGGAGGCGAAAATTCAGACTAAGGTATGAAGCACGCGGGAATGACCAGATTTCGAGCTGACTCTGTCCTCGCACGCTCCCCGCCGACCATCGGACCAAGCATCGTATGCATTTCGATTCTCCGCTCGAGAGCGTATGAGGAGAACTGCCCGCCTCTCGCGAAGCCTGCCCGACCTATTCGTGACCGATCCCAAACTGGAGGATGCGATGACCAAAGCCATTCAGCAGTCCGTAAAATTCACGGTTTCTCCCGAGACTCGGTTCGAGATGTACATGGACTCCGACCGGCATACCCAGGCCACCGGGAGGCCCGCGAAGCTCGGCCGGAATGCCGGCGGGGGGTTTACCGCATTCGGAGGAATGCTCGTCGGCAAAAGCCTTCTCATTGTGCCGAAAAAAATGATTGTGCAATCCTGGCGTTCCTGGGCATGGAAGAAAACAGATTCCGACTCTATCCTGGTTCTGAAACTCAGCTAGACCGCCTCCGGCGCACGGGTGGATCTGGTGCACGTGAACGTCCCCACGCACGACCACAAAGGGGTCAGCGAGGGCTGGAAGAAGTATTACCGGAACCCGCGGCGGGCGCATCTGGCGAAACGTCAGGGGCGATGATCCCGAATGAGACGCACGCCGGCGCAAGGCCTTCCGGAGGGCGGAATACGACGGTCAGTCAGTTGTGAAATACTACCGGGTTGGCGCTGTCGCCCTTACTTTCGAGGAGGAACCAAATGGCTGAGCCGAAGTCTGTTGAGAATGGAAGAGAGATTTCCCGCGATCGCCTGGCAGAACTGTTGAACGAAGACCTTTCCCGCGAATACCAAGCCATCATTGCCTACGTCGTGTACTCCCAGGTGCTCAAGGGCGCCCAGTTCATGAACATTGCCGATCAACTGGCGATTCACGCCAAGCAGGAACTGGACCACGCCTTGATTCTTTCCCGGCTGATCGACTATCTGGGCAAAATGCCCACCGTGACTCCGCAGCCGGTTCGTACATCGGAGGACGCGAAAAAGATGCTGCGCTTCGATCTGGACAATGAAAACGCCACCATCCGCAATTACCGCGAACGGGTCCGGCAGTGCGAGGCTCTGGGAGAATTTGCCATGGCGGAACAGATCCGTCAGATCCTGGTGGATGAGCAGGATCATCAGATTGACCTGGCCACCGCCCTCGGGGAAGAGGTTCCGGACCTCGGCCGCAAGGCGAAACGCTGAAATCGCATCATTTTTTCGAGCAAGAGTTTTTCGGACAACAGTTTCTCGAGCGAGACTTTCTCGGGACACGGTGCCTGCGGTCACCCGCGGCCGTACCGCGGTGTGACCTCAATGCGCAATGCCTCGTAACCACTCCGCGACCTAGTGTACGTACCCCACGGTAATGTTACTCAGGCGCGGCAAATAGGTATAGTTGGGCCATGCAAACCACGGCGGCCGTCCATTGCAATGGATGTGGATATGACGGCAACAATGCGTACTTCCGGTACTGCGGGATGTGCGGCTCCGCGTTGCGCCGGGAGGCGCAAACCCCGCCTGCTCCGTCGGTGGCACGCCCCCCGGCACTGACCGTTGATAGCTATTCCATTCTGGGGTTAGAGGATCGCTCGGCCGAGACCGCGATTTACGCCGACGACGCTCCTCGATCGCAGCCTGACTTCTACCCGGCGCCACGGCACCGCGCCGATTACCTTCTCGACGAGGATGAGCCAAGGTCGCCGCGCTGGCGTATCTATCTGGAAGTGGTTTTTCTACTGATCGGTGCCGGGGTGCTGGCTTGGCAGTGGCAAGGGTCGGGAAATGCCGCGGCGGTTTGGTCGGCATTATCGCCTGCGAGCACCGGGGCCAGCCATGCCGTTCCGGCGGCAGAGGCCCCGGTCGCAGCGGAGAATTCCCCGGCAACACCGGCCCCAGGTCCGACCCCAGTCGCAGCCCCGACCTCCGGTGCAACCTCGGCACCGGCCGGAACCGTCGTGCCCGTGCCGGCCGAAGCGCAACCTGCGCCACCGGCCCCAGCCGCACCCACCGCAACTCCCCAAGACAACGCGGCAGCTCGAGTCCCGCCACCCGAAGAAAATGCCCCCGAGGCGCCTGCGCCCGCGCCGAATAAACCCAGCCCGGCTGTCCCCGATGCCGCGCGAGAGGCTGATTCGAGCTCTAGGGGCTCGACCCAGTCCGCTGCCGAACCGGTCCCGACGCCGACCAAAACCGCCGCTTTTTCGGCGGCCGATGCCAACCAACTGTTCGTCGAGGGCCAGAAATATCTTTACGGCAATGGCGTAGAGCGAGACTGTGGACGCGCCCTCGAGGATCTGCAGCTGGCGGCGCGCCTCAGTGCAGAAGCCGCCAGCCTGTTAGGCACGATGTACGCCAGCGGACACTGCGTGGGCCAGAACCTGGCCCCTGCCTACCACTGGTACGCCCGCGCCCTGCATCGCGATCCGGCGAACACCCGCTATAAAAGCGATCTAGAAGTTTTGTGGAATCAGATGACGCCCCAGGACAGGCAAGCCGCCCTGCGCATTGCGCCCTAAACGGTTATTTCGAGACCCACCCAAACTTCGATACCTGAAACACACCTAAGCTCGGCCAATCCGGGCAGGCTTGTCCCAGAACCGTCCGCCTCTTACTCATTCGAGAGCAGATTCGAGCTGCAGCCCCTGCGGAATGACGAGTCGATCGGAGACGCAGCCGGGTGGCTCGCGAGGAGCTGCCCGGCTGCCGGGTTCCCTACTGCATCATGGTCTGACTTTTCATCATGCTGACGGTCGTGATCGTCATGGTATCGCCGTCCACAGTCCCTTTTACCTTGATGTGATGCCCTTCGTGGCCCTTCAGAACGTCCTGGTTGGCGACCTGGAGAACGCTCTTGTCCTTGTCATTGACAAAGACCAAAGGCGAGCCGTCGGCCTCACACTTTTTGACGCAGGCGGCGTCGATCTTGCTCGATCCGCACTTGGCATCGCTGACCCAACCGGTCCACGCCCCTTTCATTCCCGCAGCCATGGCCCCAGAGCTCACCAGAGTCGAGAGGGTAATTGCTAACAGTATTCGCTTCATTCGATTCTCCTTAGGTTTAGTGATTCGAAAATGTGTTGGGTTCCCGCTGGCTTGTCGAAAGCATCTCAATGCTGTTATGGTTTCGCGTCAGCCGTTCGATTGTAAACTGTCTTCCTCATTCAGTACGTGATCCGGTGGAAAACGGATGGGTAGACCGCCGGGAATCCACCCGCGCCGCCCAGCCGTACTTCCAAGAGAAGAGATAACTGTTTGTCCCGCGCTGAGTTCAAAGGGGTTTGGACCGACCCAGACCTGCTGTCGGCGATTCGCTCCGGTAATACGGACGCAATGGCCATGCTCTACGACCGTTACTCTTCCATCGTATACGCAGTGGGGCTGCGAGTGCTATGCGATACCGCAGCGGCCGAGGATGTGATGCAGGAAGTGTTTATGCGGTTGTGGCGAAGTCCGGAAACCTTCGATTCGAGGCGCGGCAGCCTGGGACCGTGGCTGGCGGTGATTGCGCGAAACCGCGCCATTGATGTGCTGCGCAAGCGCCATCCCGAGACCGACATTGCGGATGTCGTGGTTTCGGTCGAGCCCGACTTGGCCGGGGAGGCGGAACGGGCCCGCGCCATGGAGAAGGTGCGGGGCGCGCTCGGCGCCATGCCTTCGGCACAGCGCAGCGCGCTCGAAATGGCCTACTTCGAAGGACTGACCCACACCGAAATTGCGGCCAAAACCGGCGAGCCGCTTGGCACCATCAAGACTCGCATTCGCGCCGGCCTAGTGGCCCTGCGCAAGGCGGTTCATCCATGAGCGGGCACGAACAATTCGCGGACGATCTGGCGCTCTATGCCCTGGAATCGTTAGAGGGGGAGACCTTGGCGGTGCTCGAAAAGCACCTCGCCGAGTGCCCCGCCTGCCGCCGCGAACTCGAGCACCTGCGCGGAGACATGGCCCTGTTGGCGCTCTCGACCGCAGGCCCAGCGCCGCCGCGCCGCGCCCGGCAGCGGCTGCTCACAGCCTTGGCGGGTGAACCGCGCTTGAAAGTGGTGCCGGAGCGGCGTTCCGCCTGGGGCTTGGTGGGGTGGTTGGCAGCGGCTGCAGTGGCGATCATCGCGGTCTTGTTGTGGCGCCAGAATAACGAGTTAGAGCGGCAGGCGCTAGGCCTTCGCAATGAGTCGGCCGGTCAAATGGCCGAGCTCGAGCGCGCCCGTGAAGTGGTCGAAACCTTGACCGCCACGGATGCGATGCGGGTCACGCTGGTCGCGGCAAAAACCCCGCCGCAGCCGCAAGGCAAAGCCATTTATGTGCGCGGCCGCGGCAGCCTCATTTTCCTGGCCAGCAATTTGCCGGCGGTGCCGCCCGAAAAAGCCTACGAGCTGTGGCTCATTCCCCGCAGTGGCGCGCCCATTCCCGCCGGCGTCTTCAAGCCGGATGCTCATGGCAGCGCGACCGTCGTCAACCCGCCGCTTCCCGCCGGGACCGAGGCCAAGGCCTTCGCCATTACGGTCGAACCCGAGGCGGGCTCTGCCACGCCAACCATGCCGATCGTGATGGTCGGGGCGGGGGAGTAGAGATCAGCGAGCGCTGCCCGCGCTGCCGGGTGGAAGGCGGGCCGCAAAATCCAACCGAGGGCCGAGGCGCGCGGGACTATTTCTTGGGGGGATATTTCGCCAGCGCCTTTTTGACCATGCTGTCCAATTTCCCCTCGATCTTGGTGGCGTCACTTTTCTCTTCGCTCGAGATGCCGCGCCAGACCAGAGAATGCACGCTGGTATCGCGCAGATCAATCACCAGAGTCCCCTCCGCATAGGGCACCCGCACGACGCGGGTTCCCCATCCCCGCCATCCCGCAGGGTAGGTCTCAATCTCGTTCTTGCGAGCCGAGCCGAAGTGGTACACGACATTAAGATCGGGGTGGTCGGAAACTTCCGTCAGTCCTCTGGCCGTCAGATCGTTCGCGATATCGGTCTCGATTTGTTTTTTCACCAGCTCGCTGTTCAGAGCAGGGTTGCGGCTGTTCAACTGCCCGTTGCGGATCGCGAAGCTCTTGTACTTGCTGAAATCCGCGGCTTGGTCGAATTCGACCGTGACCTTCTGCGCTAGGGCGGCAGGGNNCGAACCTGGTTCCCGCTCGAGCCGGGGTTGGACGACTTTCTGCACCTCGAACCTCCTGGAGAATTCCAGGCAATGTATACCACGACCGCGATCCTTCAGCCTAGAAAGCGGCACGGCAGCAAGCCGCGCGCCTGCCGCCAAAAGCCGGTTC
>PKYX01000202.1:0-1168 GCA_003132825.1 Acidobacteriaceae bacterium | reverse complement strand
CATCAGTGTGGCTTCGGCTGCACCAGCCGGCCGGTCCGAGTCATGGTCGCGCAGTCGAATTCGTACGCCGCCCCGCAGTTGAGGCAGGTCTGATAGTCCTGGCCATGAGGACCGGTGTGGGGCCAAGTGAACTCATGCCGGCAGCACCATTGCAAGAACCTCTCTACCAGTCGTTCACCCCTACCTAGCGTTGCCTTTGGCGCGGCGGATCCGATGGACACGTANNGCACTCCTTGAGTCACCGAGAATGGGCAGATCTGATCGGATGCGGTCTCAGGTTAACTCAAACCGCTCCCATCCGCTGGATGCATTGGTACATACGCCCGGGACTCAATGGGTCAGTCTGGTTACCCTTCCGCGGTTACCTGAAAAGCCGCTTCTGTCGCCGCTTTTGGCGCGTCCGCGACATGTCCATCCGCGCCCGCTGAGGCGTCCTGATGCGCATTTTGGCGGTGCCCACTCGAACATCCGGGAAGGCACACTCCTGTTCAGATGAAAAAGCCGGGCTTGGCGTTACCCTACAGGTGAACCANNGGGCGCGCACAGACTCCAGCCCACTTCGGGCGTAGCGGCGCAGTTCGGCCGCAAGAAGGGCAACCCAAATGAACAGTCCGACTGTACCTGAGACACTACGGCGCAGTTCGAGAGTGCCGTTCGCCCTCCCCATCTTTGTAACCAGCTTGGAGCCGAGCATTCACTTCTCCGAACTGTGTGAGACCTTGGTGGTCAACGCGCACGGGTGTGCGGTCCGTTCCCCCTCGAAGCTCGATGCCGGCGTTCCCGTGCACATTCACCACAAGGAAGGCCGGCAAACCACCGCCTATGTGGTCGACTGCAAGCCGCTCGGGACCGATCACAAAACCTGGCTGGTGGCGGCGCAGCTCGATCAGCCGGAAAACTTCTGGGGACTGAAACCCTGCCCCGANNCGCGTCTGCCCGCGACCAGCGGAGAGCGGTCGGGGAAAAATGCTTCGGCCGGCGGCACGAAGACTTCATTAAGGGTCGTGCCTCACAAAGGCCAGGAGCAACTCGGGGAGGAACGGGTGCGCATCCTGTTCGAGGAAACTCTCGGACCGTTGCGCGCCGAAGTCATCGAACTGCGGGAAAGGCTGGCCAGTCCGGAGGCAAAACGCAGCAGCTTTGAAGTCTCGCTGTCGCAAATTCCGCC
>PKYX01000124.1:16966-18885 GCA_003132825.1 Acidobacteriaceae bacterium | reverse complement strand
AATGATGCCCTCGGTCAGGTTCTGGGCAAAGCCGTCCGGCCCGACATCGACCAGCTTGCCGGTGAAATCGGTGTCGACGGCGGAAGAGCTGGCGTAGAGCTCGACCCGCACCGGGCCGGTAACTTCGACGTCTTCGGTGAAGGGGGCGGAGGAGTAGACCAGAACGTCGTCGCGGGCCTCGACCGGACGCTGATCGCGCGGGCCCGGCTCGAGATGGTCGCCATCGCAGCACAGCGGTCCGCCGACCGTCGGTGCCGGATTGGCAGGGTCATACCCGTATTGGTCGGAAGGTTCGGCGGCCGGGGCCACGGTTGAAAGAGTTCCATTGCCGCCGAGCGAATTGGCACGGCCCGCGGAGTGCAGAAAATATCGGGTGCTGCGGGCGCGGGCGAGCGGCCAGTCATCCTCGTCGCGCCACTGGTTCGCGCCCATCACAAAAATTCTGACCGCCTTCTGGGCGAAGCCATTCTGCACGCCTTGGAAAAGATAGTCGTACCAGGAAAGGGTAATTTCGTTTTCGTCATACTCGGCGGCGGCCGGGCCAAAATCCACGTCTCCGATTTTGCGGCCGTTGCCGGCATGACCGCCGATCGTCACCAGCAAGTGCTGTCCCTTACGGGCTGCCTCGCTTCCGCCCCGCGCTCGCAGGCCCATGTAATTGCGGATGGAACCGCCTTGGAAAATGTCATACCAGGCGGCAATGCTCAGAACCGGGACGGTGATATCCGAGTAGTGATCTTCAATCGACCAGCGTTTCCAATAATCGTCGTAGCTCGGATGCGCGAGCCAGTCGAGGAAATAGGGAGCGAGCGAGCCCGTAAGATCCGCAGTGCGAAACTCGGAAAAATTGAACAGAGGATAGCTGGCAAGAGGGAGCGCCGCCACTCCCTTGGTGGCATTGGTTTCGGCAGACACCTGGCGGTTGAGCGTATTCTGCGCCAGACCGGAAGTCCACGACTCGTTGAACCATTGCTCAAAGGCCCCGCCTTGGTAAGTCCAGCCCTCGTGATAGTTGCTGGCCGTGACCACGGGGCAAATGCCGGCGAGGTGAGGGGGATGGGCGATGGCAGCGAGCATTTGGGTCGCACCCACGTAGGACCCGCCAAACATTCCGACTTTGCCGTTCGAGTAGGGAAGAGCCGCCGCCCACTCCANNAGTCCTGCGCCGCGATCCACTCCACGGTGTCGTAGCCGTCGTCGGATTCGTGCAGGAATGGGTACCATCCGCCTTCGGAAGCATAGCGGCCGCGAACATCCTGAATGATGACCACATACCCGCGCGTGGCGGCTTTCAGGCCGAACCTGGTTCCACCGTTTTTGTCATAGGGGGTCCTCTGGAGCAGCACGGGAAACTGGCCCTCCGCCTGGGGACGGTAGATATCGGCGCGCAGGGTGACGCCGTCGCGCAGCTTGAGCGACACGTTGTGCTCGAAGGTCACCGCATAAGGGCCAGCGGCCCGAGCAACGCTGGCGGTGAAAAACAGGCTGATNNGCAGGAAGATTATCAGATTGTGCTCGAAAGGGGAGAGGCGGTCCCCCAAAAAATCACAGGCTCGCGGCCTTCTCGGCGATCAATTTCCTGATCTTTTCGACGAACTCCGCGGCCGGCATGTCCTCGGTTTTTTCCTTTCCGCGGGTGCGGACGTTGACGTTGCCGGCTTCTGATTCCTTGTCGCCCACCACCAGCAGAAACGGGACTTTCTGCATGGCGTGCTCGCGGATTTTGGCGTTCATCTTCTCGTTGCGGGCATCGACTGCGACCCGAACCCCAACTTCTTTCAATTGGGCGGCCACCTGGTTGGCGTAGTCGGCGTGGCGCTCGCTGATCGGAATCATCACCGCCTGCACCGGAGACAGCCAGACCGGGAAGGCGCCCGCGTAGTGTTCGATCAACACCCCGAAGAAGCGCTCGACCGAGC
>PKYX01000124.1:11342-16947 GCA_003132825.1 Acidobacteriaceae bacterium | reverse complement strand
TCAATCTTCGGGCCGTAGAACGCCGCTTCTCCGGGAATGATCTTATGGGCGATCTTCCGCCGCTCGAGCACGTTCTCCAAAGAGCGAGTGGCTAGATTCCACTGATCCTCGCTTCCGACGAAGTTCTTGCGGTCGTCCGGGTTCCAGGTGGAAAGCTCGGTCACGAAATCGGCGAAACCAAAATCTTTCAGCACATCGAGTGCGAAATCCAGGCAACCTTCAATTTCACTTTCAATCTGCTCCGGCGTGCAGAAGATATGCGCGTCGTCCTGGGTGAATCCGCGCACCCGCAGCAGGCCGTGCATGACCCCGGAGCGCTCATAACGATAGACCGTTCCCAGCTCTCCCAGGCGCACCGGCAGGTCGCGGTAGGACTTCAGGGCGTCCCTGTAAATCAAAATGTGAAACGGGCAATTCATGGGCTTCAGGCGGTATTCGGCATCGTCGAGCTCCATGACGTCGAACATGTTTTGCGAGTAGTAGCCCTCATGCCCGGAGGTCTGCCACAACTGGCGCCGCGCCACGTGCGGAGTGTAGACGAGCGAATAGCCGCGCTTCAGGTACTCGGAGCGCATCCAGTCTTCCATCTCTTTGCGGATGATGCCGCCCTTCGGATGCCAGAAAATCAGGCCCGGGCCGGCCAGGTCCTGAATGGAGAAAAGATCGAGTTGCTGGCCGAGCGCCCGATGGTCGCGCTTCTTGGCTTCTTCCTGCGTGCGGATGAATTCGTCGAGATCCTTTTTCGAGAAGAAGGAGGTCCCGTAGATACGCTGCAGTTGCGGGTTCTTCTCGTCGCCCAGCCAGTAAGCGCCGGCGATGTTCAGCAGCTTGAACGCCTTGACTTTGCCGGTCGAAGGAATGTGCGGACCGCGGCAGAAGTCCAGGAACTTGCCGGTCTTATAAACCGAGATCTTTTCATCGGGCTTGGTGAANNGGCACTTCATGAAGTCGCCTTCGGCCTTGAACTTTTCGAGACCTTCGCCACGGGGCAGGAACTCGCGGGCGTAGGGAAGGTTCTGCTGGACCAGCTCCTGCATCTTCTTTTCGATTTTTTCGAGGTCCGCGGGAGTGAACGGAGTGGGACGGTAGAAGTCGTAAAAGAATCCGCTCTCGGTAGCCGGGCCGTGTCCGAGCTTAGTCTCGGGAAACAACTCGAGGACAGCCGCGGCCAGCAGGTGCGCGGAGGAATGCCGATAGACTGCGAGCGCTTCGGGATCGCGGTCGGTCAGGATGCGCAGGTCGGCATCTTTTTCGAGCGGGCGAGCGAGATCGATCAGGTCGCCATTGGTCTTAGCGGCGAGCGCCGCATCGGCCAAGCGCGGGCTGATGGATTTCGCGATATCCAGGGCGGTCGTGCCCGCGGGAACTTCCTTGACGCTCCCGTCGGGCAGCTTGACATGAATGCTCTCTGCCATAGGTTGCGGTCTGTTCTGTACCGAATCTTTTAGTTTATGGGAGGGGTTTAGCAAGGGTCAAACCGGGTTGCAACAACTGGGTTGCAACAACAACCGGGCTGCAACCATAACCATGATTACAACCGGTGACCGGGCGAGAGCGTCCGGACCTAGATGGGGAATCCTATTGGCCGGACTTTGCTCCCTCCGAGGCGGGGGCAAACTCTTCGCCCATCCAGCGTTGGAATGCGGTCATGCTCTGGGGGCGGCCCAGGAAATTTTTCACCAGGTCATTGGCCGACATCGAGCCGCCGGGCTCGAGCACGACATGGCGATAGCGCATGGGGGCGGGGCCCGCCAGAAGATTGTCGTGGTCGAATTGCACGAAAAAGTCTTCGGCGATGACCTTGTCCCAAAGATAGGTGTAGTACGCGGAAGAATAGCCGGCCAGATGCCCGAAGGAAGCGTACAGGTGGGTGCCGGGCAAAGGCGTGTACGGGGAGTAGCGCTCGGCGTCCTGCGCACACACCGCGTCCGGGTCCGCGTCCTGCGGTTTGCCTTTGTACAGGTCGTACGAGATGGCGGTGTAGGTGGTCTGGTTGGCCACCCAGCTTCCGCGCCCGAAGGCACTCGCCCGGTTCATCCGGACCACCAGGTCCGCAGGAATCGGCTCACCGGTTTTGTAATCGCGGGCAAAGGAGGCCAGCACCTGAGGACTGTGCATCCACTCCTCGAGCATTTGCGAAGGAGCTTCGACGAAGTCCCCTTCCATGGTGATGCCGCTGATGCCGGCCCACTGCTGCTGGCCGCCCAGGATCCAGTGCATCAAATGACCGAACTCGTGGAAGAACGTCACCACATCGCTGAAGTCCATCAACCCGGGATCAGCTGCGGTCGGGGCCGGAAAATTGCACACCAGGATCGCTTCCGGGATCTGCTTGCCGCGAACTCCATCAAGGACCGGCGCCATCTCGGCGTGGCTGTATTTTCCCGGACGCGGATGCATATCCAGATAGAAACGCCCGATCACCTTGCCGTCGTCGATCGCATCCCAGGTTTCGACCGCCGGATCCCAGGCCGGGACGTTTTCTTCCTGGCGGAAGGTCAGGTGGAAGAGCTTGGCCGCGGTGTCGAGCACTCCTTGTTTCACCTGCGCGTAAGGCAGGTAGCGGCGTACCGACTCCGAGTCGAAATTGTACTGCGTGCGGCGGACGAGCTCGCTGAGGTAGGAGCTCTCATAGTCTCCGATCTCCTCCGCGTGGGGATCGGTTTTCTGCTTCTCCGCCAGCAGCATCTGGAATTCGCGCAGCACCAGGGGGCGCGATGCGGCATCCACGCGTTCGATGAAGCCCGCGATATTCGGGCCATTCACGATCATTTTATCGGCGGCGTTGTAGTCTGCCCACGAGGAATAGCCGAGTAAGGTGGCAATCTCGTAGCGGGTTTGCATCATCTGCTCGAGCACATCGCGGTTTTTCGGATACGCCCGGGTGTCGAAGGCCACCCATAGACGGCGGCGCAGTTTGTCACTCTTGCTGAACCGCAGGGCGGGCAGAACGTCGGGATAATCCGTCGTGATCAGAATCTTGCCGTCGGTCCCCGGCTTATGGCGGTCAATGTAGTCCTGGGGCAGGCCATCCAGTTCCGTCGCATCCGTGACTTCGACAATGTTTTTGCCGTCGCTGATATTGCGATCGAACATCGATTGTTCATCGGTCAGTTGGTCGTTCAACTTCTTCAGCCGGGCGCGCGTGGCGTCGTCTTTGTCGACTCCCGCCAGGCGAAACTCGAGGAGTTGGCGCTCGAGGTAGTAGCGGGTCGCGGAATCGGCTTTTGAAACCTCGAGACCCGCCAGCGCCTGGTACACCTCTCGATTCAACGAGAGCGACGTGCTGGCCGCGCTCGCCTTGCTCAACATGGCGGTGGCGTGATCGCGGAAGGTCGCATCGGGATGGACCTGCTGCATCAGATCCGCGAAGTAGGTCGTGGCATTGATTTGCCGCAGGGCCTCGTCGTAGGGAACCAGAGTGTTGTCGACGGTCCTGGCTTCCTTGACGGCAATGATTTCATCGATCGAGTGCTGGGCGGCAGCCAGCCTGTCAGTCTCGATTTTCTCGAAGGCGGGAATGTCGGGCTTCGAACTCCACATGGGAGGCTGGGACTTCGGTGCCTCTTGCCCGGCGGCGATGGTGGCAACCCACAAGAGAAAAGCTACGGCAGTACAGCCTCTGAAAAAGGGCACACTACTCTCCATCGAGGAATCTCAGTTTCCGTGCAAGGGGCTTCAATATATACCCAACCCATCCGGCGCATGTCAAACCGGTCCGCGGGAACCAGCATCGGGATTGGACGGTCTCGGAGCGAAAAAGTCACCATCCGACTTTTTGACCCTTATTCTGTTCGTCGAGCCATTTCTGCAGCGGGGCGAAATACTCCAAAATGGCGCTCGCGTCCATCTGGCGCTGCCCGGTCAGGACTTCGAGCGCATCCGGCCAGGGCTTGCTCTGGCCCATCTCGAGCATCTTCTCAAATTTCGCGCCAGCCTCCTTGGAGCCGAAGAAGGTGCAGCGATTCAGCGGCCCGGTGTAGCCAGCCTCGTGGCACAAAGCCCGGTAGAACTGGAACTCCAGGATGTAGGCCAGGAAATAGCGCACATAGGGCACGTTCGCGGCGATGTGATATTTAGCGCCGGGATCAAAGTCTCGCTCGCTGCGCGCCATGGGCGGCGCGATGCCCTGGTATTTCAGGCGCAGGTCCCACCAGGCTTGGTTGTAGTCGGCCGGTTGGATCTCGCCCGAGAATACTTTCCAGCGCCATTGGTCGATGGTGAAGCCGAAGGGCAGGAAGGCGACACGGTCGAGCGCCTGCTTCAGCAGCTGGGGAATATCGGCATCGGCTGAGGGCAGCTGAGCGAGCAGTCCAACCTTCTGCAGATATTCCGGAGTAATGGCCAGAGCGATCGAGTCTCCGATGGCCTCGTGGAAGCCATCATTGGCGCCGTTTTCGAAAAGGAAGGGCTGCTTCTCATAGGCCCGCTGGTACATGTTGTGGCCGAGCTCATGGTGAACCGTGACGAAATCGACATCGCGAACCTGCAGGCAGACTTTGATGCGGAGATCGTCCTGGTTGTCGATGTCCCAGGCGCTGGCGTGGCAGACGACGTCGCGGTCCGCGGGTTTGGTAAACAGCGACCGCTCCCAGAAGGTCTGGGGCAGGGGAGGGAATCCCATGGAGACGAAGAAGTTTTCCGCGTACTTCACCATACCGCGGGGATCGACCGGCTTCGCTTTCAGCAATTCGGTCAGGTCGTAGCCGCTGCTTTTTGCCGGCATACCCAGCAGGGGGTAAATATTGCCCCATTCCTGGGCCCAGGGATTGCCCAATAGATCGGCTGGAATCGGGCCGTCCGGGGGGACCACATCTCGGCCGTAGTGTTGCGACAGCCGGGCGCGAACGAAGGTGTGCAGGGAAAGATAGAGGGGACGAACCTGCTGCCAAAGCCGTTCGATCTCGGCACTGAACTCATCGGGAGTCATGTCATAGCCGGAGCGCCACATGGCGCCCGTATCCCGGAAGCCGATTTCGCGGGCGCCCTGGTTGGAGAGCTGAACGAACCTCACGTAGCGATCGCGCATGGGAGCGCCGACTTGGTTCCACCCCGCCCAGAGATCTTTCAGCTCGCTCGGATCATGGCTGCTCCCCATGATCCGCTCGATGGCGGTGATGTCCAGGCAATCGTCGGGCTTGCGGCAGTACTTGCCTTTGCCATAGTCGGCTTCGAGCGAAGTGCTGACCTTGGTCATTTCCTTGCGCAGCGCGGGATCTTTCGGAGCGGGCGCGGTCAGCGACAGCCGCAGCAACATGAACTTGCGCGCCAGGTCCGGGGGCATCTTCAGCCCTTCGAAGCGTGCGGCCTGCTCGACGAGCTCGGTAGTGACAGCGGTGGCCTGGTCCTGGGCATCGGCAGAGAGCGCCTCGGTATCGTCGGTGATGAAGTTATCCTCCACCCAACCGGCACGGTTGACCTGGACGCTCAGTTCGCTCAAGCGGGATTCCGCTCGCTTCATGAACGCCTCGGCTTCCGGGACGGTCGGAGCGGAACTAGTTTGACCTTCGAGGGCGCAGGCACCGAGGATCACAGCCAGCAGCGCAAACCCAACTCGGACAAGGAGCTTCATTGGGGAGCCCTCCGCGGGAAATTATACGGGAGC
>PKYX01000124.1:3431-11310 GCA_003132825.1 Acidobacteriaceae bacterium | reverse complement strand
TGCACTTTGCCGGAGAGGTTCTCGAGATCGCGGGGGGCTAACCCCGCCGTCGAAATCGGCTTGCCCACCCTCATCTCAAGCGGGCGGCACTTGACGTGGTAGGTGTTCATGGGCAGCAGTTCGTAGGTTCCTACGAGCGCCACCGGTACGATGTCCACCTGGGCCTTGATGGCAAGAAAAAATGCGCCGGGAAGGAAGGGCTTGATCTCGCCGTCCGGCGTGCGTCCGCCCTCCGGAAAGATGACTAGCGGCAAACCAGCCTTCAGCCCTTTGAGCGCCGCACGAATGCTGCTGATCGAGTGCGAAGGATTCTGCTGATCGATGCAAACTTGTCCGGAGCGCTTGAGATGCCAGCCGACAATCGGATAGGAGAGCAGTTCGCTCTTGAAGGCGATGCGAAACAGGAAAGGCAAGTACACGTAAAGCACCGGGATGTCGAGCGCCGAGGCGTGATTCACCGCGTACACATGCGGCTGCGAGGAATCGATATTCTCGAGTCCCGTGACTTTGACCGGAGAGAAGATGGTTTTCATGATCAGCCAGGACCAGGTGCGCGAGAAACCATGCAGCGCGCGTTCGCGATTCGGAAACAGCGTAACCGGAAGCGAGATGATCCCGAGGACAACGGTGTAAAGCCAGATCAGCGGGTCGAAGATGCAGTAGGAACGCAGCCGGCTGAGCAGGCCGTACTGGCGCCCGGAGAGAGGGTGCGCGACCTCGTCGAGCGTCGCCGCCACCGCACTTGCGGCCTTCGCTTGGGTCTCAACCTCGCCCGGCGATGTCTCTGGAAGCGGCATGATGGATTAGATGCGCACGCCCAGCGCACGCATCGCCTCCCCGACAATGTAAATCGAACCGGTAACCACCACCAGTCCCTGGGGGCCGGCATGGGACCGCGCCCGATCGAGGGCGGACGACACCTCCGGCGCATCCTCGATCTCGGTCGAAGTGCGAACCGCGGCTTCCCGGATTTCTTGCGGGGTGGCGGAGCGCGGGCTGTCGGCGTGGGTCACGATCACCCGTTCCGCCAGCGGAAACAGAATTTCAGCGATTTCTCCGATCGCTTTGTCCCGCATGGCGCCGAACACGATCGTCAGTGGCCGGTCTTCGTAGACCGCCGAGAGGGTCGAGCGCAGCGACCAGGCCCCCGCGGGATTGTGGGCGACATCGAGAATGCGCTCCGGCCAGCCCTCTCCGGCCGGGATCACCTGGAACCGTCCCGGCCAGTGCGTCCGGACGATTCCGCGCTCGATGGAATCGGCGGTCACGGGAAAACCCTGCTTGCCGAGTTCCTCGGCGGCGGCAATCGCCAGGGCGACGTTTCTCAACTGGTGGCGTCCGACGAGCGGGGTTTCAACCTGAATCTGTCTGCCCATCACCTCCAAGGGATAGCGCGAGACGTAAGCCGGCCGGGAAATCGACGCCCGCCCATTGTCTCGCTCCGCGGCGACCAGGTACCGCCCGCTGCCCGGACTGACCGGAGGAACATAAGGCACAGCGCTCACCGCTTGCGCTCCCAGATCGAGGATGGTATCCCCGATGACATCATTGGCTTGCGGTTGTTGGGGCAAGGTCACAACCACTCCTCCCGGCCGAATGATGCCCGCCTTTTCGCGTGCGATCTCAGCCACCGTGCTGCCCAGGTATTTTTGATGGTCGAGGGAGATGTCGGTAATCACGCTGACCCGCGGCTCGATCACGTTGGTAGCATCGAGACGACCGCCCATGCCCACTTCGAGAACGGCCATCTCCACCTTTCCCTGCGCGAAATATTCGAATGCCATGGCGGTCAGCATTTCAAAAAAACTGGGGTGCCAAGGCAGGTCGCCTTCACTCACCAGGCGCTCGGCCGTGCGCTCGACGACATCGTGGAGCAGGGCAAACTCGGGATCGCCGATTTCCTGGTCATTGATCCGAATGCGCTCGTTGATCCGCATCAGATTTGGCGATGTGTAAAGGCCGGTCCGTAACCCGGACGCCTGCAGGATGGCAGCCAGAGTCGCCGCCGTCGAACCTTTGCCGTTGGTCCCGGCAATCAGTACGCCGGGGAAACGTCGCTCGGGGTGGTCCAAGGCCTCGAGCAGAACCCGCATGTGCGCCAAATCGAATTTCTGCGCCGGGGTTTGGGCCAGCTCGTGACCGAGAGAGTACATGCGGGCAATGGCAGTTTCGTAGGACATCGGCGGTGGTTCGGGGCTCGTCTTCGGTTGCTGGGCCGTTGGTCCCAGATCGCTCGGGGAGTGAACCGGTGTCTAGCGTATCAGCTTCAACGCCGGGGTTTCGACCGCCCGCCATTGGCGGGTCATGGCCGAGGCTTGAAGCGGGAAAGATCCTGGTTCGACGGCGCTAGGCGGAGGCCTGACCGGAGACCGAAGATGCGGTCATGAAATCGAGAGCGCGAGCGAGATACGACTTTAACTGCTTGCGGGGCACGACCGCGTCGAGCATGCCGTGCTCGAGAAGGAACTCGCTGCGCTGAAAGCCGGGCGGGAGTTTCTGCCGGATGGTCTGCTCAATCACGCGCGGGCCGGCAAAGCCGATCAAGGCTCCAGGCTCGGCAATGTTCAGATCGCCCAGCATGGCGAAAGAGGCGGTCACGCCGCCCGTGGTTGGGTCGGTCAACACCGAGATATAGGGCACGCCGGTTTCGTCCAGACGCGCCAAGGCGGCCGAAATTTTGGCCAACTGCATCAGGCTGACAACGCCTTCCATCATGCGCGCCCCGCCGGAGGCGGAGACAATGACCAGCGGATCCCGGGTCTCAATGGCTTTTTCGATGGCGCGGGTAATTTCCTCGCCTACGACCGCGCCCATGCTGCCGCCGATGAATGCGTATTCCATCGCGCTCACAATCACGGTGCGCCCGTTCAGCTTGCCGCGGGCATTGATCACCGCGTCCTTCAGGCCGGTATCGGCCTGCGCCTGTTTCAGGCGCGAAGAGTAGGCCTTGAGATCCACGAATTTCAGCGGGTCAGTCGAAACCAGATCCGAGTCGAATACCTCATACTCTCCGGCGTCGAGGAGTTGCGCCAGCCGGGAGCGGGCGTCAATGCGGAAGTGCTTCTCGCACTTCGGACAAACGTTGAGGTTCTCCTCGAGGTCCTTCTTCCAGATGATCTGGCGGCAGTGCTCACACTTCACCCACAGCCCCTCGGTGCGCACCTTCTTCTCGCCTGAGCCATCCAGGTCACCGGATTCGCGCTTGAACCAAACCATAGTAGTGGGGACAGCGGCAACGTTCGAATTTCGCAGTTGAAACCCGGCCCCCCCGAGGACAGGCTCAACCGCCACGTGCCCAACCTAGAAACTTCCCGATCAGTACTCGATTCCTCGCTGTGCCATCACGCCCTTCTCGTAAGCGTGTTTCACCTGGCGCATTTCGGTGACGGTGTCGGCCAGTTCGACAATTGTCGGATGCGCGTTGCGGCCCGTCAAGATAACGTGCACCATTTCGGGTTTCCTCTTTAGGCTCTCGACCACCTTCGCCGCATCGAGCATGCCGTAGCTGACGGCGTAATTGATCTCGTCGAGGATCACCAGATCCCAGGTGCCCGAGCAGATCGCTTGATCGGCCTCGGCCCACGCTTCCTCGACCATGCGAACATCTTCGGGATCCGGCTTTTCCGCTCCCACCTTCACAAAACCGCGCCCCATTTGCTTCATGATGAATTTGTCGCCGAAGGCCTGGACCGCGTCCAGTTCGCCGTAGTGCCAGGAGCCCTTGAGAAATTGCAGCATGAGCACTCGCATGCCCTGCCCGACCGCCCGCAGCGCCGTTCCCATGGCAGCGGTGGTCTTGCCCTTGCCGGGGCCGGTATTCACCATAATCAAACCACGACGGATATCGGACATACGGGGTAAGTGTGTCGATTGTACCCGTTCAGGGCAGGCGGCGCGGAGCCTGGGCCGCCATCGATCCGTCGATCATCGCTCCGTCGATCACGATCCGTCGATCGCGAAGCAGACGATCGCGGGCAGAGGGTCGCGGGGCAGGCGGACCGCGCTAGGGCATTTCGACCAGTTGCCGCTGGTCCCGCTGGGGCGCCGCGGCGCCCACGGAGTTCTCATCGCTCAGGAGCCGCGCCGTAACGCGCAGCGCTTCAATCTCAATCTTGATTCTCAGGATTTCCTGCTCTTTCATCCGTAGTACTTCGTTAGGATTTTTCATTAGGAAGGCTCCTTCGCGAATAAATTCTTTCTCTCTCGGGTATTCTGTGTAGAACAATTCTAGTCTATTCGCCGCCCACTCCAAAACGTCACGAAGGTACCGCCGTCGCCTCAATGCCCAAGATGATAAGGATGGCCTTTTAGAATGGTGAATGCACGATAAAGTTGCTCGAGCAGCACCACCTGTGCCAACTCGTGCGCTAGGGTCATCCTGCCGAGCGATAACAGCAGAGTGGCCGCCTGGCGCGCCTCCTCGCTGAAACCATTCGCCGGACCCACGGCAAATAGCAGCGGCCCGGGATGGCGGTCCCGATGATCGCCGAGAAATTTCGCCAGCTCTTCGGAAGAAAACTGTTTTCCGCTGGAGTCCAGGAGCACCAGCGTGGCTTTGGTCTTGATTTTGGAGCGTGCGCTCCGACCGTGCAATGCCAGCAAAGCCGCTTCGTCTTTCAATCCTTTCCCTTCCACCTCGGCGTAATGGGCCAGGCGCTTCAGATATTCGCCCGTCAGGGAGCGGATCGCAGGCTGCTTTGTGTTTCCAATCCAGGCAACGGTGAGCTTCACGCAGGGAATTTAACCACAGCGGGCGCCGCGGGTCCCAGGGCAATCAAAGCCCGGACACCGGCCCTCCCCCTTTCGCGCCCGCGGCGAACACGACCACGGCGCCGAACTTGACGCGATGGCCGTCCACGTAGCGACCAACGGAGGCGAGCACCTCGGCATGGATCGATCCCCAGCTGGCTCGGGGCACGCGTTCGAACATGGGGATGAAGGGGGCGGCGACCGCCTGCACCTGTTCCCAAACCTCCTCGGCCGTTCCCGGCCAGGTCCAGGCAATGTTCCGAGTCTGTTCCTGGGCATCGAATCCGGCGCGCTCTAAGGCTGCCGAAAGGCTTCCCGGCCGCGCATACTCGAAGGGACTCTGTCCGGGCAGGGTGAGGGGACCGCCGACGTGCTGGTGCACAATCCCGATAGTGCTCGACCAGTAGGGCTGCTCGCGGGGTCCCCAGGCGGAAAAACAAGCCCGCCCGCCGGGCTTTAACACCCGATAGGCCTCGCGCAGCGCATCCTCGCGCAGGAACATGACACCAAATCGGGACGTAACCAGATCGAAACTGGCATCCGCAAAGGGCAAGTGGTTGGCATCCGCCGGATGGGTGGAAAAATTGGTGAGGCCGCGCTGGCGGGCTCGCTCCTGAGCGATTTCGAGCAACTCCGGGCTGAGGTCGAGCGCGGTGACGTGGCCGAGGGGTGCAACGAGCGGCGCCAGGCTGATCGCGGGTTCGCCGGTGCCGCTCGCCAGATCGAGCACTCTCATGCCCGGCGCGGGACGAGCATATTCGACCAGCGCCCGGGTGAGGTCGCCTCCCAGGGCAGCCGATTTCGATTTCCACTTCTCCGCGGCAACCAGGCGGTAGGATGCACCCCAGCGCGGGTTGGTTTCTTCGGTTGTCATGCGGGGAGAAACTCCCGCCACTGGAGGCTACGCCCGCTTCTTTCGCGGGGCCGCGGGGGCGACTCTTTTCCGCGTCCGGGCTTTCAATTCCGCGGGTTCCATTCGCCGCGCCGACTTCCAAAGCCGTTCGAGATCGTAGTACTTGCGCGCCTTTTCAGAGAACACGTGCACTACGAAATCGACGTAGTCGAGCAACACCCATTCCGCCTGCTTGTAACCCTCGACGTGCGTGACCCGCATGCCGTCCTGTTCCAGGCGCTCCTCGACCTGGTCCGCGATGGCCTGAACCTGGCGCGGGTTGCTGCCGCTGCAAACCACAAAGTAGTCGGTAAAGGCGCCTGAATCTTTTTCGAGTTCGAGGATGGTGATGGCTTCCGCCTTCTTTTCCTGACAGGCGCTGATGGCTTCGGAGACTTGGCGTTTGAGGTCGTTTTTCTTCATGCAGGGTGGTTGGGTTTTCGCTTGCCTGTGGCTCCNNCCGCTTCCGTATAACCCCATCTTCTTGATGTAGTCGGCTACGGCGGGATCGAGAAATCGTCCCAGGGGACGCTGGGCCGCAACCGCCTGGCGAATGGCGGTGGCCGATGCCGGGTGATGGACGTCATCGAGCAGGTGGATGGTCGCCCCGGTCAAAACCAAGTCTCCTTTGGCCGGTTGCTTGGCGAAGGGTTTGCGTACCGCGGCCGCGGGACGCAGATTCTCGGGCAGGGCATTCGCCACGTCGGCCAGAGAATATCCCGCACGGCTGGCCACAATAAACTCGCACGCGCCGAGCAGCGCTTCCGGCTCCCGCCATTTGGCGATTTGTTCGAAGGCATCAATCCCAATCAGAAAAAACAGGCGGTCGCTCTTGCCGAGCGTCGGCTTGAGCTTGCGCACGGTGTCGATGCTGTAATTGGGGCACGGCGTGCNNGAAGCCCTTTTGTCCCGAAGTGGCAAGCGCCACCATGGCATAACGATGGAAATACGAGGCCGCAGTCGCCTGCGACCGGTGCGGGGGGAGGCTCGCGGGAACAAACTGAATGCGGCCCAGCTGGAAGCGCTCTTGCGCAGCCCGCGCCAGGGCCAGGTGGCCCAGGTGAATCGGATCGAAGGTCCCGCCGAAAATGCCGATATTCATCGCTTGCGCTGGCTCCGGCCGCTCCGCTCCCCCCCGCTCTCGATCGCGATCGCTCTTAGTTTCTTGCTTTTGCGCTGGTTTGTGCAAGTTTTGCCGTCTCGGGGGGCTGACCTTGACCAAATTTCCCGCCGCGCGATTCCCGCAGATCCTGCGCCAGTTGCCGGATTCAAGCGAAAGGTTGCCTTCGGCTAGGTCGCCCCACGGTCAGCGCCGATTGGGCACCCGCCAGCTGGCCTGTCGTAACTCGCGCTCGTCCCGTTTCGGGAACTAGGATCGCATTGTATGCGAGTGAAACTCCCCCTTCTTCGCACACGCTACGATGTCCGTCCGGTTCGGGCGCCCATTCTGCGTTACGGCGTTGCAGTCCTCAGCGTCATTCTGGCGCTAATCCCGGCATTTCTGCTCTCGAACGTGGTCGAAAGCCGCCTCCTGGTCTTCGCCGTCGCCATCATGATCAGCGCATGGTACGGCGGCTGGAAGCCGGGTCTCGCGGCCACTTCCTTTGCTCTGACGGTCAGCGCCTACTTTGCCCTGACGGGAGAGCGCTCGGCGGCCGACCAGCACCGGGCGCTCCTTGATCTGGGCCTGTTTGTCTTCGTGGCCGCGCTGATCTGCTGGTTCAATTACGCGCTGCGCACGGCGCAGGAGGGGCTGCAGCGCTCGGAACGCAATTTCCGCTCCTTGGTGACCAACGCTCCTTACGGCATTTGCCGCTGCGACGCCCGCGGCATCTTGCGGGATGCCAATCCCGCGCTCATGACGGTGCTCGGCTACGAGTCGGCGGCGGAACTGATCGGCATCAACCTGGCCAACCTGCACCCCGATTCGCAGCAGTGGTTCACCCTGGCCGACTACCTGCGCTCGCTCCAGCCCTTCCAGGCGTTGCATGCGGAGTGGCAGCGGAAAGACGGCACGCCGGTGGTGATGCGTCTTTCGGGACGGGCCATCGAGGGCGAGCGCAATGCGACTTGCTTTGAACTGTTTGCCGAAGATGTGACCGAGCAGCGAGCGCTCGAAGCGCAGCTGCGCCAGTCCCAGAAGATGGAAGCCGTGGGACGGCTGGCGGGCGGCATTGCGCACGACTTCAACAATCTGCTGATGGTGATCTCCGGCTACTGCGAGTTCCTGACCGATCG
>PKYX01000124.1:0-3386 GCA_003132825.1 Acidobacteriaceae bacterium | reverse complement strand
GTCGGTTCGGTGAAGGCCGATCCCAGCCAGATCGAGCAGGTGATCATGAACCTGGCGGTCAACGCCCGCGACGCCATGCCGCAGGGCGGCAAGCTCACCGTCGAAACCGCCAATGCCACGCTCGACGAAGGCTATGCCCGCGCGCATTCTCCCGTGAAGGCGGGGGAGTACGTGATGCTCGCGATCAGCGACATGGGAATGGGCATGGATGCCGAGACCCAGGCTCACATCTTCGAGCCTTTCTTCACCACCAAAGGCACCAAGGGCACCGGGCTTGGGCTCTCTACCGTCTACGGCATCGTCAAGCAAAGCGAAGGTTATGTCTGGGTCTACAGCGAGACCGGCAAAGGCACTACTTTCAAGATCTATCTCCCGCGCGTCAGCCCCACCGGGAAACCGATCCCAGCGCAAACCGCGGCTCCGGCCGACGCCTCGAAGGCGGTGCGGGAAACCGTTCTGCTGGTCGAGGACGAAAACACCCTGCGCCATCTGACTCGCCAGTATCTGAGGAATCTGGGATACACCGTGCTCGACGCCAACCACGGCGTCGCCGCCCTGCAACTTTCTGCAACTCACCCCGGCCCCATTCACCTGCTGCTGACTGACGTCATCATGCCGGGAATGAACGGAACGCAATTGGCCACGCATCTTTCCGCTCCACGCCCGGAAATGAAGGTGCTGTACGTCTCCGGTTACACCGATGACACCATTGTCCGTCACGGAGTTCTGGAGCCGGGCTTGGCCTTTCTGCAAAAGCCTTTTTCTCCAAAAACACTGGCCCGAAAAGTGGGCGAAGTACTCGCCACTGCTTGAGTCTAACGGATACCCCTGCCGTGCACGGCGCATCGAAAGGAACAATATTTCGTGCCCCAACGGACCAAGCTATTTGGCAACATATACGGCGTTTCGGGTTATTTGTTGGGGGTAGCGTGGCGGAGTTCGGAGCGGGCTTGGATAACGCGGAGGATGGCGTCGCGGCTGACGATGCCGACGACGTGGGCGCCGTCGTCGGGCGAACCGCTGACGACTGGCATTTGATTGATGTCGGCGGCGAAGAGGCGCTCGAGCAGGCGCTGGAGCGGTTCGTCCTGCGAGGCCCAGAGGATGCGGTCGCGCGGAATCATTACGCTTTGCACGGAATTGTGTTCCCACTCGTCGCGCGGGACGGCGTGCAGGGCCTGGACATTCATTAGTCCGACGAGTCGGTCGTCAGTGACCACGAGATGGTAGCGGCGGCCGGTGCGCAACACTTCTTCGCTGTAGTCTTGCAGGGAAATACCGCCGCTGATGATGGGCACTTCTTGGCTCATGACGTCGGCGGCGCTGAGTCCGCGCAGTGTTTCGCGGATGGCGAGTTGCTGAACGCTGTCGTTCGCGGCGCCCAACAAATAAAAACCGATCAAGCCGTACCAAATTCCTCCAGTTAGATTGCCGTGCAGGCCGCACCACGCGCCGTAAGCGATCAGCGCGCCGGCGATGAGCTTGCCACTGGTGCCGGCGGCGCGCGTGGCTTTCGAGAAATCCTTGGTGATGGCCCAAACGATGGCGCGGAAAATGCGGCCGCCGTCGAGGGGAAAGCCTGGAGCGAGATTAAACAGACCGAGGATTAAGTTAGTTCCGGCCAAATAGGTGGCCAGCGCGGTGAGTTTTTGATCGGACGGAAACAGCAGGCTGATACCGAAAAACGCACCGGCGAGAACGAAACTGGCAATGGGTCCGGCGATAGCGATATTAAATTCCTGAATGGCTTTGCCAGGGTCGCGCCCGATGCGGGCGACGCCGCCAAAAATAAACAGGGTGATGGAGACCACGCGAATTTTGTAATGGCGCGCAACGATACTGTGCGACAGCTCATGGAACAGAACAGAGCCGAAGAACAACGCGCTGGTAAAGAGGCCCACGACCCAGTGCTGCGAGTTCGGCCACTGCGGATACCTTTCTGCAAACGAGGATGAGATCGCGTAAGTCAGCAGGCCAAAGATGAACAGCCAACTGGGGTCCAGAAGGATGGGGATGCCGAGGATTTTACCGATTTGCAGGCCGCGTCTCATGGAGTGCTTGGCAATTCTTGGATCGCTTCGTTGATGGTGCGCTGAGTGTCAGCCGTCCGCCAGAGGGCCGCCGTGCGGCGCAAGCAACCTAGNNCCGCGCCAAATAGTACTCGGCATCGGCTGCGTCGATTGAAACACGGCGTGGGTGAGGCGCCACAGATTGGCTCGGTAACCGCGCGCAACATGCTTGTTTTCAGCTGGGCGAAGTTGGCTCGCCGATTGCACCTTGGTCCTGCGGAACTTGCCAATAGTGGAGTTACCGCGCGAGTCGTTGGCGCAGGGCGGGAGAGTTTGATGATGGCCATGATGAGTTTTGCAACGCTGGTGATCGCGACACTGTTGGCGACGGGCATCGCAGTTTTGCTGGACTGGCTGATGTTGCGGGTGGCGTTTCAACTGCTGCAGCCGGTGGCGAAGCGGGCGGTGACCCCGCAAATCGAGCGGGGCGAATTGGCGCGCGGGACGGTGCAACTGGTTCGCGTGTATGGAGCGCATCGCTTCGCGGGGTCGGTCGTCGTGTGATGCAGTAGCGAGTGTGAAGAGGAGCAACCCATGGTGGCCCTGAAATATTTGATCATGATTGTTGGACTTGGATTGTTTGGGAGTGCCGCGGCGTTGGTGGGGTACGACATTTTTCTTGCTGAGCAGTTGCGGAAGTTGTTGCGGCGGGNNTTCGTAAGTTCGGATGTTGGTGCCGGTTCGTGTGGTAATGTGCCGCGCCTACTGCGCTGGCTCGATCATGCAAAGGGATTTTTGGTTTTGCGCGGCGTGTTATGATGGGCCGCTGCCGTGCGATTACCTCCACTTTTTGTCTCGCCTTGGGCGATACCGTTGAAATTTCGTTTTTTTATTTTGGGTTCCGTGCTGATAGCGAGCTGCGCGAATTGCTGCGCGCAGTCGCCGGAGGATGGCGTGCGAGGGTTGGCGCGACGCGTGGCGGAGATTCACGAATTGCCGCAGGCGCTGACTTTGGAGTGGACGAATGTTTCGTCGCTGCCGGAGGCGGAGTCGATTATCTTGCGCGAAGCGTTTTTGCAGGAGTTTTCCAGTCACCATTCCCTGGCGGCGGAGCCATCAGCGGCGGCCCTGCACGTATCGCTGCGCGAGACGCCGACGAAGTTCCTGGTGGTCGCGGACGTGGCTACGGCGACGGGCGAGCAGGTGCGCATGGCGGAATTGGCGCGGACGTCGTTTTTGCCGGTGATGACGCGGGGGAACGGTTTGCGGCTGGCGAAGCAGCTTTTGTGGCAGCAAGCGGAAACAATTTTGGATGCCGGGGAATTTGCGGATGAGGCGGGAAGTTCGACCGCCAGTGCGGCAAATATTTTTCTGCTG
>PKYX01000136.1 GCA_003132825.1 Acidobacteriaceae bacterium | reverse complement strand
TCCGCCGCCGTGGCCGGCGTTCGCGCTCCCACACCCCTTGGCCTCCGCCGCCGTGGCCGGCGTTCCCGCTCCCACACCCCTTGACCGGTCATAGTCGCCCGCGGCTAGCTGCCCGGGAGGTATAACGTCGGCCGCGTGCGTGACCGAGCCGATCGCGTCCTGGCCGAGTTGCCGGGGTGCGTACTTGCCTGGTCGGACGAGTTCGATGGGCCGGCCGGATCCCCGCCGTCCCCCGCAGCGTGGTGGCCGCAGACCGGCGGGCACGGCTGGGGCAACCGGGAGCTGCAGTACTACACCGAGGCAACCGAGAACGCCTCGCTCGACGGGGCCGGGCACCTGGTCATCACTGCCGACCGTGCGCTGCCACAGGACCGCGCCCGCCAGGACGGCTGCGAGTACACGTCGGCTCGGCTGACCAGCAAGGACCGGATGCCGGTGCGCTACGGCGTGGTGCAGGCGCGCATGCAGATCCCGGAGGGCCAGGGCTTGTGGCCTGCCTTCTGGATGATGGGCCAGGACTTCGACGAGGTCGGGTGGCCGCGGTGCGGCGAGATCGACGTCATGGAGAACTTCGGCCAGGACCCCCGGATGGTGCACGGCGCGGCGCACGGACCTGGGTACACCGGCAGAGACTTCACCGCGTCACACCGCACCCTGACGAGCCTCGCCCGCGGCTTCCACGTGTACTCGGTCGTGTGGGAGCCTGGCCGGATCCGCTGGTACCTCGATGACCGGCACTACGCGACGGTCACGCCCGCCGACCTCGGCGGCCAGCCGTGGGTCTTCGATCACGACTTCTTCCTGCTGGTCAACCTCGCCCTGCTGCACGTCCTGCCAATGGCTCAACTGGCGGCTTCCCGAGCGCCAGCCGCAGACGCCGCGATGGCGGTGTTTGGCAGAAGCGGCAAACAGATCATTCTGGTTATTTCTCTGGTCACGGTGGTGAGCACGATCAACGCTTGTCTGCTGGTTTCGTCACGGATTCTTTTTGCCCTAAGCCGGGATGGTTTACTCCCGCGCTGGATGGCTTCGGTCAACTCGGGAGGCACGCCCGCGGGAGCGCTCCTGGTGGGCGCGCTCATCAGTATTGTGCTGGTTCTCAGCGGCAGTTTCGAGACCCTGATCGCGATTGCCTCGGTCCTGTACGTGGCCGTTTACATGTCGGGATTCGTCGCCTTGCTCGTTTTGAGAATTCGGCAGCCGGAGCTTCGACGGCCGTTCAAGATGTGGGGCTATCCCTGGACGAGTTGGGGAGTGCTGCTGGCCTCGGCTGTATTTCTGATTGCATCCGTGATCAGCGACCTCAAGCATAGTTTGTTTACCCTGGGGTTGATCGCGATCAGCTACCCGGTCTATTTTTTCGCGGTAAAGAGAAGGACTTCGCGCCCAGGAGCGCTTCCCGACAGGACTGGAGTCTGATCAAACCCTAAACCCAAGAGCGGTAGACCCCGCCGTCCGCGTCGTCCTCTCGCACCGGTCTGCCGTACCGCCACTCGGTCCGGACTATGGAAGATGAACTTAGAATCAACGATTGCTGAATCAACGATTGCTGTTGACACGAAAATACGTTCGAGTTAGCGTCCCATGACGTCGTCTATTAAGGTCGTCTATTTCGATCTGCGCCGCTTACCAGAATGACAGAAGAGTCCACGCTGCTTTTCAGCGCCGACGTAATTTCATAGATCGTTCTGGGACGCGAAAGGAGCCTCAGTTGACCATAGGTTGGTTACGCCACGCAGAGGCCGTCGTCGCCACGGCCGCAGTCATTGCTATCTGTCTGACCGCGCAAGCGCAAGAAGAGATACCGCCGCCCCAGGGCAAGGGGCGCGTCGTGGTGGTTGCCTCCGGCATGAGTGGCCCGGAGCACTACAAGACGGTTTCGCGCGCCATCGCGCAGCTCGGATATGACGTAGTGCTGTTCGATGGCAACCCTATGGAGGGGACGCACGGCGAGGCGTTGAAGACCGCGATTCAGCAAGCTCTGCAAATGCCGCATGCCCTTCCGGGCAAGGTGGCGCTGGTCGGCTTTTCCCTGGGTGGCGGCATTTCTATCGGCTACGGCGTGCACTGGCCCGATCAGGTGGCCGTTGTTATCGCCTGGTATCCCGCGACCAGCATGATCCACGACATTCCCGGCTATGCCGGCCGGTTACAGGTGCCCGTGCTCATGTTTGCCGGCGAGAAGGACACATTCCGCAACTGCTGCCTCATCGAAACGGCACGCAGCCTGGGGGCAGCGGCAACCGCGGCCGGTAAACCATTTGAACTCATCACGTATCCGAAGACCGAGCACGACTTCGTGGACGGGGGGAGCCATTACAATCCCACATCCTACAAGGACGCGTTCGACCGGACAGCCGCCAAGCTCAAGGAATCTCTCGGCAGCGAGTAAGATCGCTCGTTGACCACTTCAGTTCTGTGCCCCTCAGGCTTGCGGGAAAGCACCCGCAAGGCTCGGGCACCCTATGGTTTTCGTGCGGCATTCCGGATCCAGGAAATCCATGGGACTCCAAGCCGAAGAAGGGAACTGCAGCGCCATGCGAGAACCGGAATCAAGCCGGGAACCGAGGTGGACGAGGTGACTTCCCGGTGGCTCCCTCCCCTTGCTTTACTACTCCTTTGTGCCGCCACACTCGCCCAGGATACGAAGTATGTGTCCGGCGGGGGCGGTGCGTGGGATCCAGAATGGCAGCAGATCCCCGGGCCAAAGTGCCTCGAGATAAGGAGCCTTTGGGAAGGCGGATCATCCCCGGGATGCACTGCAGAGGATCACCAACAATGGCTCGCCGATGTGACCCATTGGCGGGATGAACGTCGCATCCGTATCGGCTTCGACGGATCCCGCTATGAGTTGCCCGGCCTACAGTGGACGCAGTCCAGTTTCATTCAGCCGCAGATGATGGTCGAAGATCGCTTTTTCTACGATCCGGCGGCTCACCGCTACACCGTAGATCGCTATGTTGACGACACGCTGAAGCGCTATGGCGGAATCGATGCAGTTTTGATCTGGCCGACCTACCCCAATTTGGGCATCGATAATCGCAATCAGCATGACCTGATTCGCTCCCTGCCGGGCGGAATCGCGGGCGTCCGCCAGATGGTCGCCGATTTTCACCGCCGGGGAGTACGCGTCCTGTTTCCTATGATGATGTGGGATCAGGGCACAGGAGACCCCGGTGAACCGTGGCCGCAGGCGATTGCTTCTCTCATGGCTCAAATCGGGGCGGACGGGATCAACGGCGACACCCAGGACGGAGTTCCGCGAGCTTTCTCAGAAGCCGCGGACCGGGTCGGTCATCCCCTGGCCTTCCAACCGGAAGGAGGTCCGGCCGACGAGGCGGTGGCGTATGACCTGCTGAGTTGGGGGCAGTACAAATTCCCTTTTGTTCCCAGGGTCGACCGCGACAAATGGCTCGAGCCCCGGCATATGGTGAACATCTCCGACCGCTGGAAGCGGCAGAAGACGGATGATCTTCAGTTCGCGTTTTTCAACGGGATTGGCTGGGAGAGCTGGGAAAATGTCTGGGGCATCTGGAATGGCATCACGCCGCGCGACGGCGAAGCCACGCGGCGTGTCGCAACCCTCGAACGCGGCATCGCGCCCTTCCTCGTCAGTCACGATTGGGAGCCGTTTTTCCCCATGTTGCAGTTTGGAGTATTTGCCAGCCGCTGGCCCCTCGGTGACGAAACCGTCTGGACCATCATCAATCGGAACGAGTACAACCTCCGAGGCTCGCAGCTGGAACTGCCGGTGCAGGAAGGCGTGCACTACTTTGATCTGTACCATGGCGTGGAACTCGCAGGGGAACGCCGGAACGACAAGACTGTTCTCAGCTTTCCGCTGGATGCGAAAGACTATGGAGCGGTGCTCGTCACCAAACAGCCTCTCTCTGATTCGCTGAAGGATCTCATGGCGAAAATGAAGATGCTTACGGCAACTCCCCTCTCTAGCCTGTCCGACAAATGGACCTTTCTGCCGCAAGAGATGGAGACGGTAACTCCGACCCAGCCTCCGTCGGGGATCCCTTCCGACATGGTCAAGATCCCGGAAGGGGATTTTCTGTTCAAGGTACAGGGAATCGAAATCGAGGGTTCGAACGATATCGGCGTGGACCTCGAATACCCCTGGGAAGATTCGCCTCGCCGCTATCATGAGCATGGCATGCATGTGAGGTCCTTCTGGATCGACAAATACCCGACGACCAACCAGGAGTTCAAGAAGTTTCTCGACGCGGCACACTATCACCCGCAGGATGACTTGAACTTCCTGCGCGACTGGAAAAACGGTACCTACCCCGACGGTTGGGGAGACCGGCCGGTCACCTGGATATCCCTCGAAGATGCCCAAGCCTATGCGAGCTGGGCGGGCAAGCGTCTACCTCACGAATGGGAATGGCAATACGCTGCCCAGGGTCCGGATGGTCGTCTCTACCCCTGGGGCAATGAATGGAATGCTTCCGCTGTTCCGGTTCCGGACAAGGGACGCACGATGCGCGGTCCGGACGCCGTTACGGATCATCCGCAAGGCGCCAGTCCCTTTGGGGTGATGGATCTGGTCGGCAACGTTTGGCAATGGACGGATGTATTTGTCGATCAACACACCCGCGCCGGCGTTCTGCGAGGCGGCAGCTACTATCAGCCGCAGGGTTCCATCTGGTATTTCCCGCAGGCGTACCTTTTGACCGAGCACGGCAAGCTACTGATGATGGCCCCAAGCCTGGATCGCTCCGCGACCTTGGGTTTCCGCTGCGCCCAAGATGCGCAGTGACCAATCAGCCGATGCCAGACTCAACCAGCCAGATGGGCCAAGCAACCGTCGCTAGGCTCAGGCAACCTTCCGGTGGGCGGGCGGGCTCAACACGCGGCGTATCGAGTCTAGAAAGCTGAGCACGGCCGGCGACTCCTCGCCTTTCCGCCAGGCAACGTACACCTCGATCTTGGCTTCCGGCTCCCTCAACCCGACCGATGCGAGGTCGAGGCCCGAAACGGATCGATTGACGATAGCCCCCGCTCCCACGAAGATGGCCTTGCCCGATGCCACCATGATCGCGCCGGCTTCTTCGTGAGCTTCGACATGCGTAACGATCAAGTGGGGCGTGAAGCCGTGCCGGCTGTATAAGCCCACAATCCTGTCGTAGAGTCCGCTTGAAAAATGCCGGTCAAAAATGATCAACGGCTCGTGCGCAATGTCCTTCAACCGCACCGATCTGCGTTTGGCCAGGCGGTGAGTCTTCGGCAAAACCACGACAAACCCCTCCTCGTAGAGCAACTCGCAGTTCAGGTTGAGCTGCTCTACCGGGGGACGAAGGAATCCTACATCGATTTCCTGTTTGCGCAGCGCATCGTTCTGGAAGCTCGAGAAAATGTCGCGGCACTCGATTTCAATCGCTGGCCAGCGTTTGCGATGTTCGAAAACCACCTTGCTGACCGCTCCGCCGAGCCCCGACGCAATGCCGACGCGAACGATTCCCGATTCGCCCTTTTGCGCGTGCCGGGCGGCTTCGGCTGCACGCCCCGCTTGCACAATGAGTTTTCTCGATTCTTCGAGGAAGGCGTGACCCGCTTTGGTCAGTTCTACCGTCCGCTTGTCGCGTACAAATAGCGCGACTCCCAGATAGTCCTCCAGTTGGCGGATTTGTCGGCTGAGCGGGGGCTGCGCAATGTTCAGTTGCGCGGCTGCCTGACGAAAACTGAGATATTCCGCCACGGCAATGAAGTATCGAACGTGACGCAGTTCCACGATCGCGTATTGTACCCCCCAGGTCTCGCCGCAGTAACTCCCTATTCATGGAGTTCGGATTTCGCCGATTTTTGTAAATCGCTGCGGCGGAGGGCATCCGGCCGAGTCTCTGCTTCCTTTGATACCTATGAGGTATCAGCTCACCGCGAAAGATGTATTTGACAGTTCTTTACATTCGCAGGATGCTTTGCCCACAAAAGTAGCCCATACGAGCGCCTGGAACCATTTTGGAACAAGAGTGAATTACGGAAGGGGAAATATGGAATTCCGTCTAGCTCTGACCCTGTGGTTGACGATATCGATGGTGGGCGTGCTCACTCCGCTTGCCTCTGGGCAGGCGAGTATTACTTTCGCCCAGCTCAATGGAACTGTAACGGATGCCGGCGGCCGGGTCGTGGTAAGAGCCGCGATCACGTTGCGGGAGTTGGATACCAACCAGAGCTATGCTGCGACCACCAATGAGGCCGGATTTTATGTGGTTCCCAACCTGCCGCCGGGCCGGTATCAGCTGACCGTCGAATACGCGGGTTTTTCAAAGCTCACGCAGACTGGGATGGCGCTGACGGTGGGCCAAACGGCGACCGTGAATGTCCAGCTTCGCGTCGCCTCGACCGGTGAGACCGTGGTTGTTACTGGCGAAGCGCCGGCCATCGAGCCCACGCGCACCGAAATCAGCCAGGTCATCTCCACACCCGAAATCCAGGCCCTCCCCACCGCCACCCGCCAGTTCATTGACTTCGCGCTCCTCACCCCCGGCGTGGCCACCGGCCGCACCAGTTTGCAATCGACCTTCACCGAACCCGATGTCACCCGCATCTCCTTCGGCGGCATGCGCGATCTGAGCAACGCGGTCACCGTCGATGGCGCCGATTACATCGACGAGGGCACCGGTTCGCAGCGCGCTACGCCCTCGCAGGAAGCGGTCAGCGAGTTCCGCGTGGTCAATAACAGTTTCGGCGCCGAGTATGGCCGCGCCCTCGGCGGCATCGTGAACGTAGTCACCAAGTCGGGCACCAACAATCCGCACGGTTCGGTCTATGGCTATACACAAAATGCGGCCGCCGACGCCCGCTCCCTTCTGACCCAGCCCCAGTACAATCAGTATCACCGCAATCAGTTTGGCGCCACGCTCGGCGCCCCCATTGAGAAAGACAAGACATTCTTCTTCACCAACTATGAGGGCCAGCGTCTGGCGCAGTCGCCGACCTATCCGGAGACGCTGATCGGCAACTTGAGCACGATCAATGCTGCCAAAATCGCGATGGGTTTGCCCGGTGAAAACCTGAATGTTTTGAAGACCCTCAACAACGACAACGGCTTCGTGAAAGTCGACCACCAGTTCAATGCCAACAACCGCCTTGCCATCCATTACGGGATTGTGGACGCACGCGACATGAACGTACTGGTCGGCGATACGCTCGACGGCGGCGGCATTGGCGCGCCCAGTGATGGCCACAACACTTACCTGCGGGATCAATCTTTGGTTGGTTCCCTGGATTCCGTGCTGAAGCCGAATGTGGTGAATACGTTTCTGATGCAATATGCCCGCCGGACTTACAACTTTCCGGCAGTGACCGGCCAGCCCAACCTGGATGTGCCGAATACTCTTTCTTTCGGACACAATTTCGGCACCTTCGATGCGCTCGATGAAAGCCGGGTACAGATCTCCGACGGTTTGTCCTGGATCAAGGGGAACCACTACTGGCGATTCGGGGTGGACACCAACTTCATCCGCAACTTCGTGATCTGGCCGGGATTCACCCCCATGCGCATCGTGCTGCCGAACATCAACTGCATGGTAGATTTGGCCAACTTCGTGAATCCGGCAGCCGGCGTGGCGTCGGTTCCAGCCGATGGTCCCTGTCCCACAGCCAATATCACCCCGGCGACGAATTTCGGGTTCCCCACCAGTCCCTTCGGGCCCAATCCGAACGATCCGCTGAATGGTGTGCCCATCGTTTTCTGGGGCGCTCCTGTCGGTTCGGGCCCGATCGTGCAGGGCAGCTTGCCACCGGTGATCCCAACCACCTGGCAGAACGCCTATGTCGACCCGCAGGACTTCGATCTCAGGATCAACCATGGTTACGTCGGGGGCTTCGTCGAGGACCAGTGGCGCCTGACCCCGAGTTTGACCTTCAATTACGGTTTGCGCTGGGATTTTGAAACCGGTCTTTCCCAGATTATCAATCCTGACTACCGCGGATTTCAGCCGCGGATCGGTTTCGCCTACTCTCCCACCAAGCACACCGTCATTCGCACCGGGTTCGGGATTTTCGACGACCACCAAAACATGACGTTCATTTTCGTCACCTACCCGCAACGTGAAGTGGTGATACCCGGAGTAGCGCAGCCGTTTGTTAGAAAAGGAAACGATACGGCTACCTGGGTACTGAACCAGTTGAGTTTTGACGCTCCCAGCCCGGCTAACAATGGCAACCCCCTGCCTTATCCGGACGGGTCTACGGTCCCGACTCCGTCTCAGGCGGCGCGGACCCTGCTTCTGACCGGACAGACTCCTCCCAACTTCAGTACCGGGCCGGAAGGCACCTTTGTTACCAACAGCGGTGGAGGTATCAACCCCAACAGCCGCATCGCCTATTCGGAGCAAGCCAGCTTGCAGCTGGAGCAGGATCTGGGCAAGGGCCTGGTGATCAGCGCCGGTTATCTTTTCCTGCGGGCGCACAAACAGTTCCGCCCGGAAAACCTTAATGTGTGTCCTCCGGGCGGGTTTTCCAGTTCCGCCACCTTTTGTCCTCCCGCTTCCGCGATTCCGGGGCCACCGATCACGCCAACCGGCCCCTTCCCCAACAACAAGATGCCGGATGGCAAAGATGCTTCAAGCGGCGTGCTCTATACCAACGCGGGTCTGATGTACTACCTGGATGCCACCGGAACCGCGGCCTATAACGGCGGCACCCTGTCGGTCACCGACAAACTGGGCCGCTATTTCCGGCTGAACGCGAACTACACCTTGTCCCACACGACCGATGACGGGACTTTCCTCACCTTTGTCAGCACTCCGCAGGATCTATACGACCGTCAACTGGAACGAGCTGATTCGGTGCAGGACGTCCGCAACCGTTTTGTGAGCAATTTCACCGGTGATGCCCCCACACACGGCTTCCTGCGCAACTTCGAGTTCAGCGGTATCGTCACCCTGCAGTCGCCCCGGCCGTTTACCATCTTCGTGGGCAACGATGTGAACGGTGACACCAATCCGGTGACCGATCGCGTCGGTTGGTCCCCGCGCAATTCCTATCGCGGCGACCACCTCTATGCCACGGATCTAAGGCTTTCTCGCGTCATCTACATCCGGGAAGGCACCAAACTTAATCTGGCCTTTGATGCCTTCAATGTCTTCAACCGGCAGAACGTGAACGAAGTGACTTCGGTCTACGGCGGGGGAACGCCTGACTTTTGCGGAGCCGTTCCTACGCACTACGGGGACGCCGCATCGTTGGCGATTCAGCGCGGACAGGTCGCTTGCGGCGCAGACGGAGGACTGGCGGTGGCGCCGGCCCCCAATCCGCTTTTCGGAACGCCGCGCACCATGTTCAACCCGCGGCAATTGCAGGCCTCGGCAAAATTTATTTTCTGACGGGAGCTCCCCGCCATCCTCGGAACCAGATCGAGGTCAGGGATCCAGTTCTGTGCCGAATTCACTTCGCACCCAGGTTGGCATCGTTGGCGCGGGACCCGCCGGTCTTGTGCTNNGTGCGAGCCGGCGTCTTAGAACAGGGAACGGTCGACCTGCTCACCGCGATGGGCCTGGGTGAACGGATGAAGAGCGAAGGCCTGGTTCATTACGGAATCGAGCTACGCTTTGAAGGCCGCAGCCACCGCATCGACTTCCAAGACCTCACCGGGGGCAAAGGCATCACCATTTACGCCCAGAGTGAAGTTCTCAAGGACTTGAACAATGCCCGCGCGGCCAGCGGGGGCCAAGTCCTTTTTGAAGTTGAGGACGTCACGGTGCACGACCTGGCCAGCCGACAGCCCAGGATTCGATACCGCAAGGATGACGATGACTGTGAGCTGACCTGCGATTTCATCGCCGGCTGCGACGG
>PKYX01000132.1 GCA_003132825.1 Acidobacteriaceae bacterium | reverse complement strand
ACGCCGATGCGTCGCACGCCCTGGTTTCGCGCGAGATGCTCGAAAAGGGCGACTGGGTGGTGATGTATCAGGACGGCGTGCGCTACCTGGAGAAAGCGCCGCTCCACTACTGGATGGTAGCGGCGAGCTATGCTCTCCTCGGCCAAGGAGCTTTTCAAACCAGGCTGCCGCTCGCGCTCTCGGTGGTCGGGTTGGTGCTCGCGGTCTATTTTTTTGCCCGCCGGTTTTTCGGCGAGCGCGCCGGCTTTTATTCCGGGCTCGTCCTTGCGACCAGCGCCGGAACATTTCTGTTTACCCGCGTGATGGTTCNNGAACAAAACCCTCGATCCGCGCCTGGGCTACTGGGGGGCGTCGGTGATGATGGCTCTGGCGGTGCTCACGCTGGGGCTGATTGGGGTAATTTTCCCTCTGGGTATCCTTTTCTTTTTTATCGTCTTCACCCGCAACTGGAAGCGCTGGCGCGAATTGCGGATGGTTTCGAGCGCCCTGATTTTTCTGGCCGTCGCTCTGCCCTGGCATCTGCTGGCGGAACACCGTGCCCCGGGATTTTTCTGGTCCTATTTCATCAACGAACACTTCAAGCGTGCTCTTGGCACGCGCTATCCCCCGGACTATGAGGCGGTGCCGCTCGTGCTCTGGTGGGCGCTCCATCTGGTCTGGTTTTTTCCCTGGAGTTTCTTTCTGCCTTACGCCCTGCGGGAGTTCCCGCGTCCGCGTACCTGGGGAAAGGCCCTCGAGCCCGCCCAGCAGGCGCGACTGTTGCTCTTCATTTGGGCGGGATTGATCCTGTTTTTCTTTTCTCTGACCAGCGGCTCGCGCATGGAGTACTACAGTTTTGGGGCGTGGCCGGCCATCGCCATCCTGCTCGGACTGGGCCTAGCCAGGGCTGAAGAAACGCACGCGCCATGGTTGCCGCGTCTGCAGGCCGGATTGGCGCTCGCCGGCGCGCTCGCGGCCCTGTGTCTCGGATACTTCGTCTGGTCTTCCCTCAATATCGCGGCCACCGGCGACATCTCCGGCTTGATCGAGTACCATGCCCTCTCCACCTACCGCCTCTCCATGGCGCATATTTTTGACCTCACTCCGCAGGCGTTCGCGGAACTGCGGGGGCCGGCGATTATGGCCTTATTGGTTTTTCTCGCGGGGTTCGGGGCGGCGTGGCGGTTGCGGCGCAGGGGACGGGCGACGGCAGCGACATTGACGGTTGCCTTCGCCATGGCGGTCTTCTATTTCGCCGCGAACTGGGCATTCCAGAAATTCGAGCCCCGAATGTCCTCCCGCCAGCTGGCGAATGCCATCCTTCCCTACTTGCGTCCGCAGGATCAAATTGTGCAGTACGGAGATTTCAATTCAGGATCGAGTATTCCCTTCTACACCCATCGCCACGTATGGATTTTCAACGGATGTATTGGCACGAACCTCGAATTCGGGTCAAAATATCCCGATGTGCCCCCAACATTTCTCGACGATCAGCAATTCCCCGCTTTCTGGCAGAGCTCCGACCGGATTTTCCTGTTCGTGCCGGAAGAGTTCGCCCCGGCCGCAATCTCGCGACTGCCGCCGAACCGAAGCTACCTGCTGGCCGCCAGTGGCGGTAAGTATATCTTCGTAAATCAGCCCTTGCGTCCCGATTTGCCGCGCTTGGCCTCGCTGCTCCAGGACCAGCGAACTCTGCCGCACTGAGAGCCTGGCTCGACTGGCCGAACCGATCCCGATCGGCGGCTGCTGGATGGGTGCTTTGGAGAATGACGAACTGCTTATGGAGGAGGCCCTCCGCGCCGCCCAGCGCGCGCTCGAGGCGGGCGAAGTGCCGATTGGCGCGGTTGTAGTTTGCAAGGGCCGCGTCGTGGGACGGGGATGGAACCGCAACCTCACGGATTTCGACCCGACGGCTCACGCCGAGATCGTGGCGCTGCGCGAGGCCGGAGCCGCAGTCGGCAACCACCGCCTGGCCGAGTGCGAGATGTTTACTACTATCGAGCCCTGCGCCATGTGCTCGGGAGCTTTGGTGCATGCCCGGATCAAGCGCCTGGTGTATGGCGCCGACGATCCNNGCGCCGTCCATTCCGTCATCGAAGTCCTGAATCATCCGGCGCTCAATCACCACATGGAAGTCCAGGGAGGCGTGCTCGCAGGTCGTTGTGCCGAGTTGCTGCAAGCTTTTTTTAGGGAACGGCGAGGATAGCGATGGCCATTCGCAGGGCGTCAGCCAAGACTGGTGCGCCGGCTGAGGCATCCAGGTTCCCACTTCGTGGTGCGGTTCGCGAAGACGCAGCAAACCTCGCCTGCCAGGCGGCCGGGTGGCAAAGGACCGGGCATTCGCTAGGTTCGGATCCGTCTTCTCTTAGCTGCACGATCGGCAGATCGAGTATATCCGGCCTAAGAGTAGGGCAGATTTGCTCGTTTCTCCCCCGCATTTCCTCGACACCACTCTAGCGCAATGGCTCATCTTGCAGAAANNCAGGAATGGCACCGTTCGTGCACTACATACACCGAAGCATGCTGGAGCTAACCAGCCTGGGGGGCAGGTTATGTTGAATGTAAACGTTGAGCACATTGGGGAGTTGGCGGTCGTTGAGTGCGAGGGCAGCATTGTGCAGAGCGAAGCCGCTGTCAAATTGCGCGAAGTCGTGACCTCGCAAACAGATGCGCGGATTGTTGTGATTGAGCTCTCGGATGTGCGTGCCATCGAAGGCGGCGGCCTTGGAATGCTCGTCTTTCTGCAACGATGGGC
>PKYX01000344.1 GCA_003132825.1 Acidobacteriaceae bacterium | reverse complement strand
TGCCTGGGTCCGAACGGTTCCGGAAAGAGCACCACGGTCAAGATGCTCACCGGACTTCTCGAACCCAGTCGGGGGCGAGTTCTGTTTCAGGGAGAAGATATCCGCAACGACCTGGTCCGTTACCGCAAGCGCCTGGGCTACGTCCCCGAGGAGCCCAATTTGTATCCCTATCTCAGCGGCCGCGAATACCTTGAGATGGTTGGTATTCTGCGCGGCATGCCGCAGCCCGGGCTGGGAAAGAANNGCCTGCTCGAACTCTTGTCCCTATATCCCAGCCGACACTCTTCAATGGCCTCCTACTCGAAAGGCATGCGGCAGCGCATCCTCTTGATTGCATCCCTTTTGGACAATCCCGAGTTGCTCATTCTCGATGAGCCACTCTCCGGGCTGGATGTGGTGTCGGCTCTCATTCTGAAGAATCTTATTCGGACGCTCGGGCAACAGGGGAAAGCGGTCTTTTACTGCTCGCATGTGCTCGAAGTGGTGGAACGTGTCTGCTCTCATCTGCTTATCCTGCGTAAAGGAAAGGTGATCGCCCACGGTAGAACCGAGGACATTCAGCAACGCATCGGCCAAACCTCGCTCGAAGGTACTTTCCATCACCTAGTCGAAGACCGGGATCCGAATGAGATCACGCGCGGCATCATCGAGGTCATCGGCGCCGCATGACCGGACAGGCCCACACTTCGCTTGCCGCCAGATGGAGGGCCTACGGCCGCACTCCCTTCCCTTTGCTGGTCCAGTTGTTCATGAATCGCATCTTGCATGGCAGGAGCGGCGAGGAAGATGAACTCAACCTCAGCTTGGGCCTGGTGCTGACGCTACTGGCCGTTCCCGGCGGTTTTATCTCGATGTTCTTGTTTGACAAGTACGGATCGTTGCTGCGATGGCTGCGTGGCCAAACCAACTTCGACCCCCTGACTGCCGCGTTGCCCGATGAGTATTTCTTCATCGTGCTCTCCATGGTGGTGACCGGCGGCGTCGCCCTCTGGTGGTGGGACAGCATTTTCCCCGATCGTCGCGATTTCGCCAACTTGGTGCCGCTTCCCATCCCCACATCTCGAATTTTTCTGGCCAACACCGCGGCTCTTCTTTTCCTGGCTGGCCTGTTCGCCATCGATGTGAATGCCGCCTCGTCCATACTGTTCCCCGCAGTCGTCGGCGCCTCCCAGCCCACTCTCAGCTTTGTCGTTCGCTTTGCGGCCGTACACGCGCTGGTCGTGGTGGCGGCCAGCATCTTCAGCTTCTTCGCGGTTTTTGCCATGGTCGGGCTGCTGATGCTCCTGCTGCCCTTCGCGCTTTTCCGCCGGATTTCGCTCTACATCCGCAGCCTGATCCTCATTTTGCTATTGGCCGCGCTCTCGACCAGCTTCCTGGTTCCCCACTTGCTCCTGATGCGGTCTTCCCATTCCGCTTTGCAATTTCTTCCCTCCGTTTGGTTCCTCGGCTGGTGCCAGCTGCTGCGCGGAAGGGCCAGCCCGTTTCTGGCGCACTTGGGGCGTCTGGCCATGCCTGCGGTCGTTTCCGCCTGCCTGGGGGCAGTCGCCACCTATACCCTGAGCTACCGGCGATGTTTCGTCCGCTTGCCCGAGTTGGCGGATCTGCCTCCTGGCAGTCTCGGCGTCCGGACGGCGTGGATCTTCCGGCGGCTTGACCGCTGGATCCTNNTCGAGCGTGCGGGCTACCGCTTTGTGCTAAAAACGCTGCTCCGCAATGAGGCGCACGCCTTGGCCTTTGCCGGCTTCGCCAGTCTCGGCATGGTGTTGGCTTCGCGGGCGCTTTTGGCGGCTTTCGATGGCAAGGGCCTGGGGAAACTCCCGTCCGCCGAACTGCTCTCGATCCCCCTGATTTTGAGTTACTGTCTTCTGATCGGAATTCGTCTCATCTTTGATATCCCTGCCAATCTGCAAGCGAACTGGATTTTCCGCCTGCTGCTCGACAAAAACGCTGACCACTCGGTTGCGCTCAGTCGCCGGCTGATGCTCAGTTTTGTCTTGCCTTGGCTCTTGGGGATCGCGTTTCCCATCTATGTGTACTTCTGGGGATGGACGGTCGCTTTGCCGCACACCGCACTGGTGGCAGCCTGGTCCTGGCTGCTGGCTGAGATTTTGCTGGTCCGCTTCCGCAAACTTCCATTTACCTGCACCTATCCGCCTTTCGAGCACTCTGCCGTGGTCGTCGTGATCGGGTATGGGCTGGGGTTCCTTGCGTTTGCGGGGGTGACTTCAGAGCTTGAGTTTGACTCGCTAATGAACCCCGCCGCGGGCATGGTCTTCGTCATAATCGGTGTGGGCGTGTGGAGTCTGGTTCGCCGCATGCGACGGGAAGCGCTCGAGCTGGACAAGCAGATCATTTTTGAAGACATCGCCGCCCCCCAGTTCGAATTTCTCCATCTCAGTGATAGTGGACAGGGAGCCGTGGACCAGGCCGGAGTCGGGTTGTATTCGACGGTTGGGTGGCCAGCGGTCGTCGGTCGAGAGGAACGCCGCTCGACGATGCCGATCATACGCGTACATGACA
>PKYX01000140.1 GCA_003132825.1 Acidobacteriaceae bacterium | reverse complement strand
CCTGGCCGACGATCTTGCGGCGTAGGGCGTTTTCAAACTCCCGGGCATCGTTACTCCGACGGGTAGGATCGAGCACTGCATTGAGGACGGTTTTCATATGGGTCTGGCCCCGTTCCCTTCGTGGGCCGATGTTCGATTCCTGAGGGAGTGGTTTCAGTGCGTTTGCCCCTGTGGGANNAGCTACTAGGGTGAAACCGGGGGGTGCGGCAGCCAGCCGGCGAGCCTGGGGAAAAGAGCAATAGTTTGCGCACACGGGAAGTTCCTGGGCATTCGGGGCCTGGGGGTCGGGGCTACCTTTCCGGCATGGCCGGACGTAACTGGCCAGCCAATTTGCGGTTGGGTAGCATCCGTGGGAGAGTACTTCTCGGGGGGTAAACTTGCGTCGTCTCCGCTCCATTCTGATTCCGACCGTATCTTGCGTGGCTCTCGCTCTGGTGGTTTGGCACACCGGGATGGGCGTGCCCCGGGCGGCGGCTCAGTCCGCCCAGCCGCAACTGGTGAGCGCCTCGAAGGCATCCCTTTCAACCACCCCTCAGTCGCCGATCCCCGCGCCGGGGTCGAAAATACCCCCTCCCGGGAGCACCCTGTATGTGGCCAAGCGGGGAGACAGTGTTCCAGCCGTGGCCCATCACTTTATTGCGCAGTCTTCTTACCTCACTTCTTCCGAGTTGGCGGAAGCGATTCGCGCCGCCAATGGGGATGTGCGCGGGACCTTTTTGAAGGCCGGGCAAGAGGTCGTGATCCCGGGCATTCTGGAGGCGCCGATTGTCGAGAAGTCGATTCCGCTGGCCCGCGACTTTGAAGTGCGGGCGGTGTATCTGACCGGGATTATGGCGGCCAGCGACCGCGGGATCAAGATCATCCGCCACTGGCGCGAGGTGGGGGGCAACGCCGTGGTTTTCGATGTCAAAGACAGCGATGGCACGGTCAATATTCCGTATGACGGTCCGCTCGCCACGGGCAAGCGGCCGGCCATTCGCGATCTGCCGAAGTTGACCCGCTTCCTGCATTCGCAGGGGCTGCATGCCATTGCGCGGGTTGCCATCTTCCGCGATGAACGTCTGGTGGTGGCACATCCCGAGCTGGCCGTGAAGTCGCGGAAAACCGGCGAGCCGTGGCGGGAGAACGGGAAACTGGTATGGACCGATCCTTCGCAGCCCAGAGTGCAGGAGTATGACATTGCGCTGGCCAAGAAGGCGGCCGAAGCCGGGGTGGACGAAATTCAGTTTGACTACGTTCGCTTTCCCGCCGAAGGCGATCAGAAGGATGCCAGTTTCGCATTTCAGACCGAGCATCCGGAATGGCATCGCGCGGACGTGATTGCCGATTTTCTCAAGCATGCCTATGCAGAGTTACATCCCAAAGGCGTCCTGCTGTCGCTCGACGTGTTCGGGATCATGGCCTGGCAGCGGCAGGTGGATCTGGCGCACACCGGGCAGGACATCGTGCTGATGGCAAAGTTCTGCGACGTACTTTCGCCGATGATTTATCCCTCGCACTTTTTTGGCATGGACGGGATTGCCCATCCCGGGGATGCGCCGGAGCACTTTATCGGCGAATCGATGGCGCGCTTCGAGAAGATCACCGCCGGCAGCGGGGTCGTGATTCGTCCCTGGCTGCAAGCCTTCGCCTGGCGCACCAAAACCTATTCGCCGAAATATATTGAGACGCAAGTATTGACGGCGAAGAACAAGGGCGGGATCGGCTTTCTATTCTGGAATGCCAATAACGACTACAGCAAGCCGTACACAGCTATGCCGGAGATGCGCGGCGCCAAAGGGCAGTACTTCCGCGGCGATGAGCTGCCCGGGGCCTTACGGGCCGGTCTAACACCTTCCCCGGCCGCAGCGATGGCCAAAAGTCACTGACAGCGCTCAGGCGGTGGTGAGCGATGGCTGGTCGAGCTCGGCCGCTGGGGTGGTCCGAGCTTATTTCTTTGCCTTGGCCGCTGCGGCTTTAAACATCGCCTGCATGCGATCGTAAGTTGGCTGCAGTTGGCCCGGATCGCGAATGCAATCGAGGATCACCAGCCGGATATCTCCGGGTACCTGCATGCCGCCCCAATTGCGCCAATCGGCAGGCAGAGGCGGCCCGCCCGCAGCACCCGCGGGCGGAATGACGGGCGGAAGCTGAAAGGCGTACATGCTGCCTCCGGCCAAACTTTGGTGGGGGTAAGCCAGCAGCCATGGGCAATTGTGGCCGTCCGCGATCATGCCGGCAGAAACCACCGCCCATTGACCTCCATCGGCAGCAGAAGGCTGCTGGCAATTCCAGAACTGGGCCTGCGGAACATACACCACCGGGTCCGAAAAGGCGTATTCATCCAACAAGACCCGCGTCAAACCCCGGTGCTCGACCCACTGTTCGACGTCGGGAAGCGCCTGGTTCCAATCGAGGTTCGAGTCATTCACCAATTCGTACCCCGGCCGCCCCATGCTCAGCGAGTTGAGAAACGGAAAATAGTAAGGATAAGCGCGCACGGCGACAAAAACGGACATCAGAGCGAGGGCCGCGGTGAGCCCGTAGCCCAGCCCCGCGGCGCGCCATCCGGAACGCCGCAACCGCTCGAGCAGGCCCGGCAACGGCGCCAGCAAAAGAGTGAGCAAGGCCAGAGGAATCGAGAAATGCCGGATGCTGATGTCTAAGCGACCCAAAATGCACGCCCCTGCGAACACCACGACGAACACCCACACGGCGCGCCAGTGCAACTCCATGCCTGGCGTAATCGCGGAGGACTGGGGATGCAAACGCAGTTTCGCCACTACGGCGACCCCGAGGGCCAGCAGCAGTAAGCCGAGGAAGGGCAGCGGAGACTTGAGGAGAAACAGCACCGGGAAATAGAACCAAACGCCATGGGCATAGGCGTGGCCAAGAACATAGGTGGCCCGGCTGGCGGTAAAGGCAAACATGACCAGACCCTGCAGGTAGATCCAAGGCGGCATGAGAAGACGGCGGACCACGGACGAAGCCGGACCATGCGGGATGATCGAGAACGAATCGGTCGGCTGGTTCCAGGAAAGCACAAGGTAGACCAGGTAAACCACGCAGGCTGCGAACAGTGTGCCCTGGATCAGGCTCCCCCAGCGTTGCCGCCGCCAGGCCCGCAGCGCGGCCTTGTCGTGTGGTTGCCCCGGGAGCGGGCGCAGGCGCAGGCTCAATATAAAAGCGGGAAAGCAAAAGAACAGAATACCGGCGGAGAACTTAGAGAGCAGAGCCGCAGCGAGGGCCAGACCGAACCGCAAAATGGCGCCGCGTGTGGGCGAGCGCCACATGTCGGCAAAGCACCACAGGGTGAGCAAGGAAAAAAGCGTGACCGCGGTATCGGTCAGCACCAGGGGGCCGAAGGCGAGAAATGCCGGCATGGTGGCGTAGGCGCACACACAAAGCACGCCCCCGGCAGGGCTTCCCAGTCTCGCGCCATAAAAGTAGAGAACCCAGCCGAGAACCAGGGTCAGCAGCAGCATGGGCACGCGGGCCGAGAGCAGGGTCGAGTAGGGATCGTTCCAGCGCGTGACCAGGCGGTGACCGAAAGCCCACTGGCCTAGGTACTGCTTAAAAAAGCCGTCGCTGAAAGACCAGGAGAGGTCCTTATAGTCGGCTCGAACCCCGCCGAAAACGAGCGGCAGCGCGGCCAGGGCTTTGGCCAATGGGGGATGTTCGACGTTCAACCGCATGTCGAGTTTCTGCAGGTAGCTCACGCCGGCGCCGATGTGCGCGACTTCATCGACGGTGATCGACTCGCGGCGAGCGGCTCCGCCCGCCAGTACCGCCATCATCCCCAATAGAAGGATGACGGCTGCGGTCACGCTTTTTGGCTGCAATGGTCGCTCGGAATTCATAGAGTGTCGGTTTCAGTTCCGTTCAGTGGCCGCGGGTTTGGCAGCAGGCTGCCGGTAGAGGAAAGTGTAGGCAAGTATATCCGACACAGATCTTTACGGGGAACGGTATACTTGGGTAATCGGTTCATTTCTGGAGCGCGGGTTATAATTTGAAGGCAGTGTTCTATCTTTCTGACCCCAGTTTCCGCGGAATGCTGCCGTAACCGGAAGCCGATTCGCGCCACTGAGCGCTTGGGGTTTGGTGTAAGGAGTTTTCATGCCCATTCAAAAGACAGATAAGATTTGGCATAACGGCGAACTCATTGCTTGGGAAGAAGCCACCATTCACGTGATGTCGCACGTGGTGCACTACGGCTCGTCGGTATTTGAGGGAGTGCGTTGCTATGCGCCGCCTCAGGGGCCGGCGATCTTCCGCGCTCCCGAGCACATGCAACGGCTGCTCGATTCGGCCAAGATCTACCGCATTGATGTGGATTACTCGGTCGAAGAACTGATCACCGCCATGGCGGACCTGGTGCGGGCCAATGGGGTTTGGCCGTGCTATGTGCGGCCGATCGTGTTCCGCGGGTACGGCGAGGCGGGCGTGCACCCGCTGAAGTCGCCGACCGAGGTTTATATCGCCAACTATCCTTGGGGAAAATATCTGGGAGGAGACGCCAACGAGGGGGTGGATGTTTGCGTTTCTACCTGGACGCGGCTGGCGCCGAATACCCTGCCCGTCATGGCAAAATCGGGCGCGAACTACATGAACTCGCAGCTGATCAAGATGGAAGCGACCATCAACGGCTATGTGGAGGGCATTGCGCTCGACACCCACGGCTACGTGAGTGAAGGCTCGGGAGAGAACGTGTTTGTGGTGCGTCATGGCGGGTTGCAGACTTCTCCGCTGGGCAATTCGGTTTTGCCGGGGATTACGCGGGATTCGGTGCTGCAGATCGCGCGCGAGCTCGGGATTCCGGTGGTTGAGCAGGGGATTCCGCGCGAGATGCTGTACATCGCGGAGGAAGCCTTCTTCACCGGAACNNGGCGAGAAGCCAGATCGCTTCGGCTGGCTGACGCCGGTCGGGGTGGGCAGCAAGCAGCCGGTCAGCGTGTAAGGCGAGAGGGAAGAGGGAAGAGCGAAAGAGCTGAAAAAGAGCTGAATAGGACGAAAGCCGCCTGGGTACCCGGCGGCTTTTTTTATTGGGCCCGCTTTTAGCCACTCCCCCCCGATCATTCACCGCTCGTCGTGTCCCCATGCCTGCGCGCGCTCTCCCCAGCCGGGTAGACCCCATGGTTGGTTGTTACCAAGGTCATCTTGGGAGGTAACGTTCTTTAGTCCATGATACGGGCTGGCTTTTCAGGAAACCCCAGAATGAATATTGATGACTTGCTGGCTACCGCCATGGAGCGGCGCGCTTCCGATTTGCATCTCAAGGTGGGGAATTATCCTCACCTGCGCATTGACGGGGATCTGGTCCCGCTCACCGACCAGCCGCGCATCAGCGCGGAAGACATGCTGACTATGGCGTTCAGCATGATGTCGGCGCGACAGAAGCAGAAGTTCAAAGAGACCGCCGAGATCGACATGGCGTACGGCGTGGCTGGCCTCGGCCGCTTCCGGGTGAACGTATTCCAGCAGCGCGGCAATGTTGGGCTGGTGCTGCGCGTGATTCCCACCAAGATTCGCGCCCTCGACGAACTGTATTTGCCCAAAATTGTCGAGCAGATTTGCGATATGCCGCGCGGCCTGGTGCTGGTCACAGGGGTTACCGGATCCGGTAAATCGACCACTCTGGCCGCGATGGTGGACCGGATTAACTCCACCCGGGCGGAACACATCATTACCATCGAAGATCCCATCGAATTCCTGCACCGCGACAAGAAGGGCTACGTCAACCAGCGTGAAATCGAAGTCGACACGCCGTCGTTCTCGGCGGCGCTGCGCGCCTCTCTGCGCCAGGATCCGGACGTGATCCTGGTGGGCGAAATGCGCGACGTCGAGACCATCAGCACGGCGCTGCACGCGGCGGAAACCGGACACATGGTGTTTTCCACCTTGCACACCCTGGACGCGGTCGAAACCATCAACCGCATCATTGCCGTGTTCTCGCCGCCCGAGCAAAAGCAGATTCGTCTGCAACTCGCGGCCGTGCTGCGCGCCATCATCAGTCAGCGCCTGGTGAAACGCAGCGACGCCGAGGGACGCGTGCCGGCGGTCGAAGTCATGATCAACACCGCCTACATTCGGGAATGCATTCTGGTGCCGGANNGACGACTTCAAGCTGCGCATGCAGGGCGTTTCTTCGACCAGCGATATTTCGCGCAACGCCATGCAGGCCACCGGCTATACCGGCGGTTAGCGTTTTTCTGAGCCTTCCTGGTCCTAGGGCGAATCCCCTCGGCTCTTCCCCCGGGCTTCGGTCCGATCTGCCTGCGAATCTTGGTCCGAATCCTGTCCAGGAATGCTTTTCTTCTGCGATTCCGGTAACGTCTGGGGTATGGCATTCCCTCGCCCGCGGAAGACCTACACGGAGAGCGAGCTTTTCGAGTACGCCCTGGGTGCACTCGGCCGCCGTATGCGTTCCGTGGCGGAACTCAAGCGTCTGCTGCGGCCGCGCGTCGAAGCCGAGACCGAGATCGGGCAGACGCTGGTCGAGCTGGTCATCCGGCGGCTGAAAGATCGGGGATATCTGAACGACGCGAACTATGCGGCCGCCTATTCTTCGTTCCGCCGCGACAATGAAAAATTCGGGCGCCGGCGCGTGATCAGTGATCTGAAGAGCAAGGGAGTTCACGGCGACCTCATCGAGAAAGCCGTGGACCTCGCTTACGACGAAGTGAACGAGGAGAAACAGGCGCGGGATTATCTCAGGCGCAAGCGATTGCGGAAGCCGTGCGATCAGAAGCAGGCGGCGCGGATCTTTCGCCACCTGATGCGAGCGGGCTTCGGGGCCAAGACCGTCTTTACCATCCTGAAAAACTGGGATGTGGATGAGGAGACGCTGAGTGCCCTTGCAGAAGAAACCGCGGAATAACCCCAGGCAGCCAGCGAGGAAACGAGCGAATTCCGGACGACCTCCAGGGTTCGGCGTGGTCTCGGAGGTTATCGTTTAGAATTGGTCTCTGCCAGCGTAGAAGTGGTCTTTGAATTTGGTTCGCATGCTCACAGGTTCCGAAATTCGGCGCAAATTCCTGGACTTTTTTATCCAGAAGGGTCACCGGGAGGTGCATTCGTCGTCGCTGGCGCCGGCCAATGACCCCACGCTGCTGTTCACCAATGCGGGGATGAATCAGTTCAAAGATGTCTTTCTCGGCCTGGAGAAGCGCGACTACCGGCGAGCGACTTCGTCGCAGAAGTGCGTGCGGGCGGGAGGAAAACACAACGATCTCGAAAATGTCGGTTTTACCAACCGGCACCACACCTTTTTCGAGATGCTGGGAAATTTCTCCTTNNGCGAAGGACAAGCTGTACGTGACCATCTTCAACGGCGAAGGCGGACTCGAGCGCGATGCCGAAGCCTATGACCTATGGGTCGCCCAGGGGGTGGCCCGCGATCGAATTTTCGAGGCCGGCATCCAAGACAACTTCTGGCAGATGGGGGATACCGGCCCCTGCGGCCCTTGCAGCGAGATTCATTACGACATGGGACCGGCGGCGTCGGAGGAGGGGCATGCGGACTGCAGGTTCCCCTGCGACTGCGGGCGCTATGTCGAAATCTGGAATCTGGTGTTCATGC
>PKYX01000434.1:2136-3356 GCA_003132825.1 Acidobacteriaceae bacterium | reverse complement strand
CGTTACTCACTGGATCACCACCCTGGGCTTTCTTGCCCTGCTTGTCAGCGGAGTTGAAATTGTGATCTCTCACCCCCGCTTCTATTGGGGCGAAACCGGCAACGACTTGACTCCAGTGTTATTCAAACTGCCGATCCCGGCGTCGAGGGATTTTGTGCCGTCCGGCTACGGATACGTGCTGCCGGACCAGAACGGCTGGAGCCGGTATCTTCACTTTCAAGCTGCCTGGGTGGTGGTATTCACCGGCTTACTGTATGTAATCTTCGGGTTGGTGTCTGGGCATTTGCGACAAAACCTGCTCCCGGGTGGGGCTGATCTGTCATGGCGTTCGTTCTCGGCGTCGATCGCCAGCCATTTGCGCTTCAAGCGGCTGAGTGAGGCGGATGCCTGGTCGTATAACGTGCTCCAGCGCCTCAGCTATCTGTTCGTAATCTTCGTTCTTTTCCCGCTAGTCATCTGGACGGGCCTGGCCATGTCTCCCGCTTTTGTTTCCGCGTTTCCGGCGACTGTCAATGTGCTTGGCGGCCAGCAATCGGCGCGCACGCTTCACTTCTTCGTCTCCATGTCTCTCCTGCTCTTCCTGCTGGTCCACGTTGCGATGGTTTGGCTTGCCGGATTCTGGAGCCGCATGCAGGCGATGATCACGGGCCGCGCCGCTACACCTAGGGAGCGCACATGAGCGAACTGTCACCGCGCAAATTGTCGCGCCGCAAACTGATCACAACCGGACTCGCGGCCACAGCCGGCGCATTGGGCCTAGGCGTAGCCGCGCGCCTTGCGCAAAAATATGGACTGGTCCCGCCCGATCACGGCGGAGTCTATGGCGTCGGCGAAACCCTCACCTATGCTTCCCAGCGCCTACTCACGAGGCACTCATTGGCTCGTGAGTTTTCTCGGAGCCAGATCTCGAAGCCGCCCTTCGCGAACGAAATGCCGCCCCTGAATGAAGCGTACAAGCGCCTTCAGGCCGGAGGATTTGCTGCCTGGCGGCTCTCCGTCAACGGCATGGTCGCCCGGCCTGCCTCGTTTTCACTTGCCCAGCTCAAGAGCTACCCGTCTCAGAGCCAGATCACTATGGTGCAGTGCGAAGAGGGTTGGTCGTATATAGCCGAATGGATCGGCGTGCCTCTTTCCCAAGTCCTGCAAGCCGTGGAAGTCCATCCGCAAGCCAGATACGTTGTCTACTACTCGATCGATCCCGACTGGTGGGAAAGCATCGA
>PKYX01000434.1:0-2115 GCA_003132825.1 Acidobacteriaceae bacterium | reverse complement strand
TTTCGGCAAGGGTCTGGGCTCCGCGGCTCCAGAAGGAGGCTACGCCTGGTACGCGGGCATCTGACAGTTCGTTCCCGGTGAGTGACGCATCTCTGTCGCGAATGGATGACGGGCAAAGGAAAACATTCCTCAGGCGCGATACTGTGACGCCGGTGTGACGCAAAACCTGCCATCACCGACAAAGCTGATGCGCGGCGGTGCGAGAGGAGAGGAGGCAAAGCCTTACTATCTCCAGCTCCGATGAACGCTGGGGTTGGCAAACCAGGTTTTGACAAGCTCACCTCTTATGCTCTTTGCCAGCATCCTGCGTGTACCGGAGGGTGACGATTTTGTCTTCGCCACGCGCAGTCGTGCCCTCCAGCTGCGGTATCTTGTGCGGCTCTACGTCAAGGAGTTGGTGCTCAAAAACTTGAGGGGACTGCCAGCCGAACAATTGCTGGAGCGCATGATTGAGCTCTCACTCTATGTCGAGGAGAAATTGAAGCCTGCCTGAAGGGTTGTAAAGCACCTTTCGATTGGATAGAGGCTTGGCCCCAGCCCAGAGCCTACTCTGACTCAGGCGCCACTGGTTCGGTGTCTCTTCTTTAATTTGAGAAGGGCGAGAGCAACGGGCGAACTTTTTCCGAAACGTCTCGGAGACAACAAGAAAACCTTTTGGCCATCGGCCAAGTCTCGGACGAGCTGCGCGAGTTCGTCAGGGCGGTCGATGCCTCGAGATTCTATGCACAGGTGGGCCCACGGTCCACCTTTCGGGACGAGGGGCTTCGGCCGGGCGGGACCGCATCCACCTCCGTTACCGTCCCGGTGCTGGGGTTAATCGTGACCTCGGAGACGCGGGTAGCTTCCTTAAGTTGCTGATCGGGGAGCCGCCCACCCGGCAAAACCCCCGCCGTGTGAAGCGGGTCGGGTGGGGAAGGGCTGGAGAAGGGCCTAGCCTCGAAAACCCTAGTTCACGAAAGGCTGCACGGTCACCCGTGCCCGGTGAACCTTGTCAGTGCCCGGGCGGTGAAGACCACGATCCATCCTTCTTTCAGATTCACCAGGTTACCTTCGTGACTTGCGTCATCGCAGACTGGGGATAGGATTCGGTATTGGAAGAACTTAATGGTTCAAGCCGCTAGAGTCGTTACCACCTTATTGTGCCTCATGGTCGCCGTCGAAGCCGCAGCGCAGAGCGACTACCAGGTAGTTCAGCTCGCCCAGTCTGGCACGATTTCTGGCACCGTCAAATGGTCGGGCCCGGCGCCCCACGTACCCAGCTTTCCCATCGACAAAGATCCACAGATTTGCGATCCGGACTCCCATAAGACTCGCGATCTGGAACGATTGATCATCGGTCCCCAGAACGGCGTGGCCAATACCGTGGTATTCCTCAAGGACATCTCGCGCGGGAAGGCGATGGACATCCCCGAACCCCGGCGCTTCTTGGACCAGAAGCAATGCCGCTACGAGCCCCACATCCTCTTGGTGCCACAAAGCAGCCAGCTGAAGCTGAACAGCTCGGACGCGGTGCTGCACACGGTTCACATGGACGGCGCCGCCACTTACAATTTGCCATTTCCCTTCGTCAACCAGCCTGTGATGCGCACCATGCCGACGGCAGGTCTGGTCAACGTGAGATGTAACGGGGGTCATGCCTGGATGAATGCGGAAATCATGGTAGTGGCCCATCCCTACTACGCCGTAACCGACGAGAGTGGACGGTTCGAGCTGACAGATGTGCCGCCCGGCCAATACCAGATCGTGGCTTGGCACGAGGGCTGGAAGGTCGAGCGGGAAGAAGCGGCTTTCGACGTTCTGACCGAGCGCAGGATTCGACGCCCTATCTTCTCGGATCCGAAAACCTGGCAGGAACAAGTCACGGTGAACCCGCACGAAACCGCTGTCATCGACTTCGTCCTCGGCGAGAAGTAGACACCCCGGCTTGCCGAATAGAAACCTACGAGCGGCGGGAGCTGGCCGAAGCCGGAACGTTTGCCCCTAAGCACAGCTTGGTTTTCAGCAAGCTTGGCAAAAGCACCCGTGAGATCCGTCGAAATCCTGACCAACGAAGAGGGCGCCGCAAACCCGAGCGGGCGACCACCGGACCCCGATTCCGCACACGCCATCGACTGC
>PKYX01000524.1 GCA_003132825.1 Acidobacteriaceae bacterium | reverse complement strand
GGCTTGATGTCACGATGCACGACCCCTTGCGAATGGGCTGCGTCCAGGCCGGCGGCAATCTCCGTGGCCAGCGAGAGCACCGTTTCGTTCTCCAACGGCTTTCCCGCAATCAGGTGCTTCAACGTCATGCCATCCAGAAACTCCATGGCAATGAACGATTGCTCGCCCTGTCTTCCGATTTCGTAGATAGTGCAAATGTTGGGATGATTGAGAGCCGACGCGGCGCGCGCCTCGCGTCGAAAGCGCTCCAGCGCTTGCGGCTCTTGCGTCAGGTCATCAGGCAGGAACTTAAGGGCGACAAATCGGCCCAAGTCCGTGTCCTCGGCCTTGTAGACCACTCCCATGCCTCCGCCGCCAAGCTTTTCCAGGATGAGGTAGTGCGAGATGGTCTGGCCGATCATTCGGGAGATGAATAATTGTCGGGTCGCTTCATCTTACGGACGCGGCAGTGACCAGTCAACGAACAGTAGCTCTGACCGAGCGTGGCAAGCCCAGAGCGCCTGTTTTCGCATGGCGTTGCAGTTCGCAAGAAAGACAATCATTCTCCAATCGTCGGTAACCCCTCCCCTACCGGACTATGGACGAGTTGCGCGTAATCCGGACAGAACCCCTCTATGGTGAAGTTGTGTTCGCAGCGCCTTTATCCTGGGTATAGTGAGCCGAGCAGCGAGTCCTTTGCTGCGCGGGGTCTGGTCTCTGTCGCTTACAATCGCTTGACGGCCAATGGACGCAGAAGGCGGGCTGGCAAATGAAACCGACGCGCAGGCAGTTTATTTGGAGCACCGTGGGAGTGACTCTCGCCGGTAAATTTGAGGCACCTCGAAATGCAACCGGGCCGACAGAGCACGAACCCCAGAACAATCCGAATGCAGCGGCCTATGGCTCCAGCAATTTCGGCAAATGGATAGAAGACGAATTCGGGCTGCCCGCGTTTCAGTACACCTGCAACCAGACCACTGATCCGCGTGCAACTACCCCCGTGCAGCCCGGAATCTTGGCTTCGACCGAACACGTGCACCAGGTGGGAAACGATCGGATCACCGCGCTTGCCTCGAACTATGGACATCTGCGAGTTCGCCAGGATGAGGGATGCCCGAAGATTCTGAATGATGTCGATCCGGAGACGAGCCAGTTTGGAGGCGGACTCGGCTACCTGACGGACGGGCACGAGACGCTCAGCACGTATCACGACGGAACGAGCGCAGCGTTCGAGCGTATCTTTGGCGTTGGCTATTACCGAAAGCGGGTTGCCGGACAGCGTTACTCCGTCGACCAGGTGATCTCCGCACCTTTTGGCGATGATCCGGTTCTGCTTTCGCAGGTGACTGTGACGAATCGCCAGGATGTGGCCGCCACGGTACGCTGGGTGGAGTATTGGGGCTGTCAACCATTCCAACTCTCATTTCGGGCGTACATCGAAGCGATGAGCGGGATCGGCACCGCAACGGAACTGCGCCGCGATCTAGGCCGTCGGTTCAGACACGAGATTTCTCCAGCCGATGGAATGAGGGGGCTCATAGATTCCAAGCATTTTCAAGGAAGATCCGCGGAAGACGAGGCCGCATGGCAACGTACGAAGACCATGCTGCAGGCTAGGCCCGATGGATTTATCACCGCCATCCAGGATTTAAGGGCCGGGACCGACTTCGATAGTTATGTTCTTCCCACCACATTTCTGGTTTCACTGGATGCGCCGGCCAGCGGATTCAGTCGCGACGCAGCTTCATTTTTTGGCCGGAGTGGCCCGGCCCATCCGAGCGGGTTGCAGAACATGCTAAATGGCAGCCTGGCAGACAGCGGAGCGCACACGGGCTTTCTCCTCGAGCGGAGCCTCGAAATGGTCCCGAAGGAAAAGCGCACTCTCAGTTTCCTGTACGGGTACCTGCCGGAGGGATTCAAACTTGATGAGTTGATTGCGCGGTATCAGACATCGACGGCGTCGGTGTTGCAACAGTCGAGCGCTGAGTGGAAGCGACGTGGGATGCGGTTTGACGTGCCTGCCGAACCGTGGATTAAACGCGAGGCGACCTGGAATCACTACTACCTCAGGAGCAGCCAGACATTCGACGAGTTTTTTGGCGAACATATTCTCAATCAGAATGGCTTCTATCAATACACGATGGGCTTTCAGGGCGCGGCGCGGGATCCGCTGCAACATAGTTTGCCGTTTGTCTTCAGCGATCCGGAGATTGTCAGGAGCATTCTTCGCTACACGCTGAAGGAAGTGCGTGATGATGGGTCCATTCCGTATGGCATCGTGGGCCACGGTGTGGTGGCGCCCATCATCTCGGACAAGGCCAGCGATCTGCCACTCTGGCTTCTGTGGACTGCCAGCGAGTACGTGCTGGCGACCCGCGACCTGGATTTTCTGAATGAGAAGATTCCCGCACGCTTTTCCGCTACGGATGGACGGGCGGAGACCGTTCGCAATCTGCTGGAGCGCTGCTATCGGCACCAGGTCGATGATGTCGGAGTTGGACAGCACGGTGTCGTGCGCATGCTGGTCGACGACTGGAACGATGGGCTGCTCTTAACCTGGGCGCAATCGGCGTTCAAGGAATGCGCCGAACAGGGAGAGAGCGTGCTGAATTCCGCGATGTCTGCGTGGGTCTTTGATGAGTATGCCCGCATGCTCCGCTATGGCGGGGATCGTTCCGGGCTGCACGAGCAGGTGAGCGAACGCGGCCAACGAGATCGTGAGGCCACACGCGCGCAATGGAACGGCAAATGGTTCAAGCGCGCCTGGCTAGGACCTAGGCTGGGCTGGTTCGGAGAGACGACCCTGTGGATCGAACCTCAACCTTGGGCCATCCTTGCGGGCGCGACCTCTCCCGAGCAGAGTCGCGAACTGGTGCGGAACATGAATGACCTGCTGCGCCACGGCCCTCTCGGAGCTACCCAGATGAGCGATGGCCCGGAGATGAAGACAGGCGATGCGGTGAATATCGGAACCTTGGAGCGCGGCGCCATATGGCCGTCGCTGAATCAGACACTCGTCTGGGCGCTAGTGGGTATTGATCCGGCCATGGCATGGGAGGAATGGAAGAAGAACTCATTTGCGCGACACGCTGAAGTGTATCCGGACATCTGGTACGGCGTCTGGAGCGGTAACGATTCGTATAACTCTCCGCTCAACCAACAGCCTGGAGAGGCGGCCAACCAGCAGTTCTTCCACGGCACAGATTTCCCGGTGTTGAACCTGCACTCTCATGCGTGCTTTTTGTATTCCGCTACAAAGCTCCTGGGAATTGAATTCACAGAAGCCGGGGTCAACCTTAAGCCGAAGTTGCCAGTGGAGTCTTTCCGGCTGGATTCACCCCTGATCGGTGTATCGAAGTCATCGGCGGGACAATATGAGGGGTGGTATGCACCCTCGCGCCCTGGGACATGGACTTTGAGGATCACGTTGCCTGAACATGAGGCCAAAACCGTTCTGCAGGTCGAAGTGAATGGGACCCAATCGCCGGTGAAGAGGCTGGCAGACGGGGCAATCGTGCTGACGGGATCAAGCGCGTTGCACGAACCGTTGCGCTGGGCTCTTCGCTGATCTTGAGCACGCAGCGCCCCCCTTCATGGCTGGTCCGCATCGTTGTTTTCCGCCGGAGTAAATGGCACTGATCCTGGGCACAAAACTCGGACCATACAAAATCCAACTCCCGGACCTGAAACAAGCTGGATTGTGACTGCATACAACATCAACCTGCCAGCCATTTTGCAGGCTCCCTGGCCTGGGGTTGAAATCGCAGCCGATAACGGATACCGTTTTGTGGCTTCTCGCGGCGGTGAAAGAAGATGCAAAGAAACATAGTAATCTGCTGTGACGGTACTGCCAACGAATTCGCTCAAGACAATACCAACGTAGTGAAGCTCTATTATGTTCTGAATCAAGATCAGGCCAAACAATTAACCTTCTATCATCCGGGGCTCGGGACCACCGAGCCCGCTGGCGCGCTAACCACATTTTCCCGCCAAGTCACTAAGTTGCTCGGTAAGGCGTTCGGATATGGGCTCTCCAATGACATAAGGGATGCCTACTCATTTCTGATGGACAACTACGAGGAGGGCGATAAGCTGTTTCTGTTTGGTTTCAGCAGAGGAGCTTATACGGTCAGGGCGGTGTGCTCACTGTTGCACATGTACGGGCTGATTCGCAAGGGAAACGAACCCTTAGTACCGTACGCCATCCGCATGATGATGGGGATCGACCGTGCAGAAAAAGGAGATGCTAAGCAGCAAGAGGCTACCAAGCAATATTTCGACCTGGCGCGCGGATTTTGCGAGACGATGTCTCGCACCTCGTGCAAACCGTGGTTTGTGGGTCTGTGGGACACGGTGAGTTCCGTGGGGTGGATAGAAAATCCGTTGCGACTTCCTTATTCCGCAGATAATCCCGACATCCAAATCGGCCGACATGCGGTTTCAATCGACGAGCATCGTGCATTCTTTCGCAACAATCTGTGGCGTCTGGGCGCTGATTCCGAGCGCCAGCACGGACCCAAAGACCTGAAGCAGGTGTGGTTTCCTGGCGTTCATTGCGATGTCGGCGGAGGCTATCCCGAGGCCGAGAGTGGATTAGCGAAGATCGCCCTCAAGTGGATGCTCGAAGAGGGCGAGGCAAATGGTTTGCTGGTCGATCGGGCTCGCAGGGATGAAGTCTTGGGAAAGACGGTGGGCAGTAAGTACTCTCCTCCCGATCCTAACGGACTCGCTCACGAATCCCTCAAAGGCGCTTGGAATTTCGCGGAGTTTGCAATTAGGCGATACTTTGACTGGACAACCGGAAAATGGGGTCATCGCATGAACTTGTGGCGACGAAGGACCATTCCACCGAATTCGTTGGTGCACGAGTCGGCATACCAGCGTTCCGGCGGGTACAGCGCCCGGGTGCCTGGAGATGCGATTCGAGTGACTACTGGAGCGGTCGCAGAGCCGGCGCACGTGGATCTGTAGTGGTGAAGCAAAATGATTTTGCGAAAGAGAAAAGCGCCTTTGACAAGGCGCCTGTACAAACCCAGAGCAGTTGTATCGAAACCGGGCGTCCGCAGAAGCAATCCGCGCTCGGCCTTTCGATTCGAGCCCACTGCTGTCCAAATTAGCCGGAGTCGAGGGGCGGAAGTGGTGGAAATTGGGGCATTTTGTGGTCTCGGTTAGGGGTTGGGGGTTGAGGTTGCCATTCTGCTGTCCAAGTTAGGAGATCCAGGAAAGCGGGATTTGCTGGGGAATATGGTCGAGTTGGGGCGGGGGTTGAAAAGGCTGATCGATCCAGGAGAACAGATCGCGGTAGACGAACAGTTGCTGGCGCAGCAGGGCGGCGAGATTGGACAGGCTCCAGCCGAAGCGGGCGCGCAGTTGCAGATACTTGAGCAGGAGCAGGGCGATGAGCGCGGTCCAGACCTGAATCTGCAGCGCGTTGGCGCTGGTGCCGACGAAAGTTTTGATGCGCAGGTTCTGCTTGAGCGCTTTGAAGAACAGTTCGATCTGCCAGCGCTGACGGTAGATGGCGGCGATGGTGGAGGCGGCAAAGTGGCGATGATTGGTGAGGAAGACCAGGGTGCGTTGCTGGGTTTCGTCCCAGACCTCGATGCGGCGCAGGAACAGATCGCGCTCGCCGCTGCGGGCCAGCTTATACAAGAAGATAATCTCATCGCGCTGCACGGGGCCACGCTCGGGCACGGGACGGCGTTCCACCACGCCGTAGTCGGCATTGTCCTTCATGCGGGTGACGAAGTAGACGCCGTCGGCATCGAGCGCGGAGAACCAGGCGTAGTCGGTGTAACCCCGGTCGAAGACTACGATGGTGCCGGGATCGAAGCGCAGCGTGCGGGCGACGCGGCTTTCATGCACGCGGCCTTCGGTGACCACGGCGAAGCTGGGCAGCAGCCCTTGATGATCGAGCAGCAGATGCAGCTTCACCGCGCCCTTGGTGCGCCGGTACTGCGCCCAGTCGAAAACGCTGGCGCAGAGTTCGATGAGGGTGGCGTCCAGACTCAGCAATTTGTTCTTGAAGCGGAAGCCATGCGGGCCGGCGGCTTCGCGGCAACGGCCCAGCAGTTGATAAAACACGGCGCGGTACAACTGCCAGGGCCGATGCTCGTTGGCGTAGGCCAGGGTGGAGCGCTTGGGTGCATCGGGCAATCCCAAGTGCCGCAACTTGCCTTCGCTGGCGGCCAGCCCGCCGCAAATCTCGCGCAACGACTGCGCCCGTCCCAGATGACAGAACAACATGGCCACAAACTGGCCCCAGCAACTGAAGCCGCGGGCATGACGCTCGGCCCGGTGCTCGGCGACCGCCTGCTCAAACTCGTGGCGGGAAAACAACTGCAACATCTGGCTGAAAATGCTAGATACTCGTATCACGGCGGTGGTGGCCCTCCTTTACGTTCTTTGTAAAGGTGGGAGGCAGGACGCAGTCATCGCGCTGCTCCTTGATCCGGGGGGGCTAGACTCCGCGGATGCGCGCCCGCCACTCGCTCCGACAGAAGCGATCAAGAAGCTGAAAAATGGTCGCTGCATGCCGCATGGGTTCCCACCTTTGCACAGAACGCAAAGGTAGGCCACCTGCCCCGGTGGCCAGAGGATCTCTCGCGTTCCCAAGTCTCAAATTTAATGACTCGCTGTGGCTGGCGGCACGGGTAACAGGGTTAGCAGACCTTGAGAAAGGCAATCGGGGAGCGAGGTGCCATGGTCCCGTCCTTCGAAAGTCATGAGACTCACTTCGGTGCCTGAGGCATGATTGCGCAATCTTGCGGTAAGCTCCTGCGCATTTTTCGACATCTGACCTTCGGCTAATTGCTGGTCCTCTTTCGATCCATAGCCAACGAAGACCCTCACAGGGAGTGCGGAGGAAAATGCCGATGCTTTGTCCAGCAACTGTGGCTCCAACCAGATGGATGGGCTGCAGAGGAGATACTCGTTGAAAGCGCCGGCGGCATTCAGCATTACATGTGCGGCAAACAGCGCACCAAGGGAATGCCCCGCCAAAATCGATCGCCGCGGGTCCACTGGATAGCGGCGCTCGATGATGGGGCGCAGTTCTTGCAGCAAAAATTTCTGGAAGCCGGCGCCGCCGGCGGAGTCGGCCGCGCCTTTGATAGAGGCGGCGACCGGCGAGTGCTGCAGAGCGGGCGGCAACGGGCCGGAGAGAAAATCGTGGGCGCGCAGGCCCAGCCATTGGCCGTAGTCCTGATCTGGATAACCAATCCCCACAACGTAGGCGGCGTTTGGACCGTAGTAGCCGGAGGCAATCGCCCAGTTCGCGACTTGTCCGAACAGACTATTGCCATCGAGGAGGTAAACCACCTGCACTTTGCCGGTTTGCGGCTTGACCGGTTTGGCGACCTGAATCAGGAAATCCCGTCCCACAGACTCCGAGTGAACTGTAAATTGCTCGCTATACCAGAGCTCCGCCGGCTTGGCAGCCATCCCCTCTTGAGCGATGCTATGGGAGGCGCTCCCCAACATCATTGCGGCCACCACANNGGAAATTCGGGGGATATCTTCGAGGATTCGTATTCAGGATTCCTATCAGGATACGGCTTCAGCCATATCGCAGAAAGTCTGAATAGTGACCGGCTTTAGCCGCTGGGGGTGCACTCCATCCGCCTGTCCCGGATTTCGCCCGGATTTCCCAGGCATGGGATCGCGCGCTACGGTCCAAGGATGGGTTGTCCCTTAAGTCTGCTAGCTTGGGCAAAACCGATCAGAGTTTCAGTGAACGCGAGTTGGCCCTGGGTCTGCGAGATGGCGCTGATCAGCTCGCTGGTGTCCTGCGGGGAGAGCTGGCCATCGGGCGAGCGGGTGGCGATTGCCTTGGCGATCTCAATCGAGTTGTTCCAGTCACGCGCCTGCATCATGATCGTTTCGTTGACGGAAAAGAAGAAGTCGTACTGCTCCAGCTCTGCATGTGGCATCAGGGCGAGGGAGCCGGAGAGCTGGTTGGACTTCAAGGCGGCGTAGTGGGTCTTCGTGAATCTCGAGGTAAAGTCGAGCTTGCCTGTCAATGGCTTGTTGGTGGCGCGGTGCGCTAGCAGGAGCGCCATATCGGCGTTCAACTTCGCCTGAAGGTCGTGGATTGACTGCATATTTCTTACACCGATGGCGCTATCCTGCTCGACTTCGACACGCAACTCTTCGCGGGCAATGCGGAGTTCATGCCGTTCGTGGAAGTATTCGACCGTTTGTTCGAGGCCGATGGCGATGAGCAGGCCAAGGACGATCGTGGCAATGTGGATAAAGAACTCGCGCCAGGTATTGGCCGCATGGGTCGAGGGGTGGATGTCGATCATGGGGGTGGGCGTCTCAACAGGGGTTTCAGAGAGTTGCCGAACTGCGGTTTCGCGCAGATCAGGGTCGGGCGGCCCTTCCGAGCCAACGGCTGTGGGCGAACCGGGTTCAATCTGCGTCTTGGCGTCCGGCGAGATGGGGTCCTGCTCTGTCATCATGCAATTCAGGAAGCTGTTCGCAGTAGTGAGTTTATCGCAGACGATGAAACCATTGGTGAAATATCGCCCGAATGACTGGCGGGGATTTATTGCTCCGAAAAATCCCGGCCCCTGTCATCTTGCAGCGGAGCCGAAGAGCCCCCACCCGCCTTGTCATCCTGAGGAAGCGGAGTTCTGCGCGAATGAGCGCAGCCCTCCCGACGAAGGACCCATGCATCGGTGGGAAGCGCTGGAAGCGACCGGGTGGCCCTCCCTATAGTTCACGTCTCGCAACGCAAACCGTAGCAGAGTTCTTCCCCCGCCGCTCAAAACCTAATTTGGACAAGAGTGATTCGAGCCACAAACGCGACGACTCCTAGGTGGTCGCAGGGAAACTATCGACAAACGGACTTCGAGGGGATCAACGGCGTTCTCCGCGAAGCCGACCTCGGGCCCGGAATAATTTCTGGTTCGCCAGTCACTCTCCAAGTGAGAATCCTTAAGACGTAGCTCTACGTTACGCGACTAACCCGGCGTTTTGACCAGTATCTCGGGCCTGTGCGGTAGCCGGATGGACAGATAGACTCGACCGGAATGAAGTCAACTACAGACCGTGTTAAAGGCCTTTCCCGCGGTTGTTCTCGATCAGCGAGTGTTTGCTTCGCAGGAACTGCCGAAGGCCTTATGGGAGGACCGAGAGTTCGAGCTCGTCCACCTCGCAGCATACGTCTGCCCGCGCACTGGCGACTTTACTTTACCGATGTAGATATGAATTCTGGGGAAACTACTGCAGCGGAACCAGATCTACTGACTCCCGACACGCTGGCCTCTCTGCAGGGCATACGTTCAACCAGCGTCGCACCGAACACTAGCGGGTCGCAGCTGCCGATTGTGAAGAGTTTAACCTCGCCTATCTGCCAGGCAAGATTCGCCGCGCCGCAAAGCTCGTCACTCGTCGCTTCACTGCAGCCTAGCGTATTCCGTCTTCGCTCGTTTGAAGATAGGAATCTCGGGGGCGGCGTCTTTCCAGAGGGTGAG
>PKYX01000163.1 GCA_003132825.1 Acidobacteriaceae bacterium | reverse complement strand
CGCACCACGGCGAAGGCCTCGACGAGAATCTCGTCGAGCGCCCCATTCACCGCCTTGGCGCGCTCCTGTTCCGCCTGCTTGGCCTGGTCGGGATCGGCGTCGCTCGCGGGCTCATCGGGACTGCGGCTCAGCCGCTCCTGGATGCGACGGCGGAATTCCTCCGTTTTGGCGCGCAACTCGTCATCGGAGAGTTTCTGCATCCCCGCTTCGAGCGCGTTGATGGCCTGCACAGGCGGCCCCAGGCGCTTGATCTCGCGGTCGTTCTTGGTGCCGAATACCTTGGCTACAACATTTTCACCGATCAAATCGAGAATCCTTGAGAGGGCACATTTCGCCCATCATGGTTAAAGCCTAGCACATTAGATGCGGCCGGCGGGGCTAAGTCGCGGGGAAGAACCTAAGTCGGCGATCGGTGCGCGCAGCCCTCGATTTCCGGGTTTCATGTAAGATTTCCGCCTGACAATGGCAACTTTCTACGACCACTTTCGCGAGTGTGCCGCACGCTGGCCGGCGAACCTTGCGCTCGAGATCCAGCGGGGCGACCGAGTTGAGAGCTACACCTACGCCGAGGTCAAGCGCATGGCCGAGTCGGTCGGCCGCTGGTTGATCGACAACCGGTTCGAGCCCGGCGCACGCATCGCCATCCTGGCCGATAATCATCCGCGCTGGGTCGTCGCCTACCTGGGCATCATCGCGGCCGGTGCCACCACGGTTCCGCTCGACACCGCGCTCCACGCAGATCAGATCGCGAAACTGGTCGAGGATAGCGGCTGTTCCCTCGTTTTCTGCGATAGCAAACACCTGTCCTTGGCCGAGGACGCGATTCATGGCTTGGCGGTACGAATCGTGTTGACCGATCGAGCGTCTGCGGATCCGGCCGGCCCCGCACGGGCTGTCGCGGGGGATTTCGACGGCATATTCGCGGTCGGGCCGGGCAGTTTCTCACCCCGGGAGTCTGCTGCCGATAGCCTCGCTTCTTTGCTCTACACTTCGGGCACCACGGCAGATCCCAAGGGCGTAATGCTCACCCACGGCAACCTGCTGGGGGAGGTGGCGGTGGTCTTCGCCTGGTTCCATCTTGGGCCGGGCGACGCCGTACTCGGCGTGCTGCCGCTGTTTCACGTGCTGTCCCAGATGGCCAATCTCCTGCTCCCGCTGGTCAAAGGTTCGCGCGTCGTCTATTTGGAGACGCTCAATACCACCGAACTCATCCGCGCCCTGGGCGAGCGAGAAATCACCGCCTTTGCCGTGGTGCCGCAATTCTTCTATTTAATTCACGAGCGCATCTTCAAAGAAGCCGCGAAACGCGGTCGACTTTCGCTGTGGGCTCTGGCACGGCTGATGCGGGTAAACCGCGCTTTGCGTCGCTTCGGTATCAATGCCGGACCGTTTTTTTTCGCAGCCGTTCACCGGATTTTCGGCAGCAAGATGCGCTACCTGGTCACCGGCGGCTCGCGTTTCGATTCGCAAGTCGGCCATGACTTCGACGCTCTCGGCATCGATGTGCTGCAGGCTTACGGTCTGACGGAAACGACCGGCGGCGCATTCGCCACTCGGCATGACAACAATGTCATCGGTTCGGTCGGGCCGCCTCTGCCCGGGGTCGAGGGCAAGATCCTAGACCCGCAACCCCAGGACGACGGCCCGGCGATCGGCGAGATCGCGATCCGCGGTCCCATTGTGATGAAGGGGTACTGGAACCGCCCCGACGCCACCGCAGCCGTGTTACACGATGGGTGGCTTTATACCGGCGACCTCGGCCGCTTCGACGCGCAGGGCAACTTGTTTATCACCGGCCGAAAAAAGGAAGTCATCGTTCTAAGCAATGGCAAGAATATCTATCCGGAGGAGATCGAGTCGCATTACCTGAAATCTCCTTATATTAAGGAGATCTGCGTTTTGGGCCTGGAGGGGCCGCCCTCCGATCGCTCCTCCGACCGGCTGCATGCGGTTGTCGTCCCTAATTTCGAGGTGTTGAAGGAGCGCAAGATCGTCAACACGAAGGAGGTCCTGCGTTTCGATATCGAGAGCCTCTCGGCCGAACTGCCTTCGACCAAGCGCATTGGCAGCTACGAAATCTGGCAAGAGGATTTGCCGCGCACCACGACCCGCAAGCTGAAGCGCTTCGAGATCGAAAAGCGAGTGCGGGCAATTCAGGCCAAGGGACCGTCGTCGGAGGCGGACATTTCCGCCGAGAAGCCGTTAAGCGCGGACGATGTCGCTTGGTTGGATCAACCTCGGGTGGGGCGCGCACTTGGAGTCATTCGCGAACGGTCGAGGGCCCGGAACGCGGCGCTTCGGCCCGACGACAATCTCGAACTTGATCTCGGTCTCGATTCCATGCAGCGGATCGAACTTCTGGTCGCGCTCGAGGAAGAAATGGGCGGAAATCTGGAGGAATCGCGCCTGGCCGAGATTTACACCGTGCGCGCACTGGTGGAGGCGGTGCTCGAGGGTGCCAGTCGGGGAAGGACCGGTTCACGGCCGCAATTCGCCGGCTGGAACGCCATCCTGAGCGAAGTGCCCACCGACCCCGAAATACTCGCTTTGGCCGAACCGCGGCGGGTCGGCGAGGCGTTCTGGTTCACGCTCAGCCGCCTGATCCAGCTTTTTGCCCGGGACCGCTTTCAACTCCAGGTGGAAGGTCTCGAAAAACTGCCGACCCGCGGTCCCTTCGTGATTTGTTCCAACCACCAAAGTTATATCGATCCGCTCGTCCTCGCCAGCGTGCTTCCGTGGCCGCTGTTCCAAAACACATTCGCCGTAGGGACCAGCGATGTTTTCGGCTCTGGCGTTATGCGTCGCCTGGCGCGCTGGTTGCGCGTGGTGGTCGTCGATCCGGATCGGAACCTGATTCCCGCCATGCGGGCGGGCGCCTTCGGCTTGCGGCAGGGTCGTATTCTCATTCTGTATCCAGAGGGCGAGCGTTCGATCGATGGCACCCCCAAGACCTTCAAGAAGGGCGCCGCGATTCTGTCTATTCATCGGCAAGTGCCGATCGTTCCCGTGGCGATTGAAGGCTTCCATGCCGCATGGCCGCGCGGAAAATCATTTGCGCGATTCGCGCCCTTGCGCATGGTTTTTGGCGATCCGATTTATCCTCCGCCGGAATCAGCAGCCTCTGAAGCCACCTATGCTCAGCTTACGGCCACCTTGAAAACGCGCGTGCTGGGGATGTGGGACGAACTGCGTCGCAAGACACCCCCCGGAGATGGATCGCTGGCCGGCTGACCGGGCTCCCTTGCCCTCGCGGGGTGACGCGGGCCGAATCCTCAGCTACTTGGCACGAGGATGGGTCTGATCGTAAACCTCAAGCACTTTGTTTATGGACAGCTGGGTATAGCGCTGGGTGGTCGAAAGCCGCGCGTGGCCGAGCATTTCCTGGATCGCTCTCAGGTCGGCGCCCTCCTCGAGCATATGCGTCCCGAAGGCGTGCCGCAGAGTGTGGGGATGGACCTCGGGCGAAAGTCCCTTCGCCACCGCAATTTTCTTGATGATCCGCCCCACGCTGCGAGTGGTCAGCCCGCCCCCCCGCCGGTTGATGAGGAGCGCAGCGCTGTTTTTGCGGTGCTCCGCCAGAACTTGCAGCCGCACAGGAAGATAAGCCGCCAGGGCTGTCGTGACTGAGTCCCCGAAGGGAACGTAGCGTTCTTTCTTTCCTTTTCCGCGAATGAGAATGACCTCGGAGCTGAGCCGGATGTCCTCGAGATGGATGCCAACTAGTTCGGAATTGCGGATGCCGCAGCCGTAAAGCAGCTCGAGCATCAGCCGGTCCCGTTCGGGAAACGCAGCCACTTCCGGCATCTGTCCATCGAGCACGTGATTCATCTCCTCGATCGTCGGAACACGCGGAAGCTTTTTCGGCAACTTCGGGGTGGAGACCAGGGCTGCCGGATTCTGCTCCACCACTCCCTGCTGCGCCAACCAGCGATAGAGCGACCGCACCGCCGCGAGCGACCGCGCCACCGAAGTCTTGCCCAGCCCCTGTTCGTAGAGACGGGAAAGAAATTCCCGAATGACCATGTGGTCGATGGCATCCCAGCCGCGCGAGCCCGCATGGCCGGCGAAATTTTTGAGATCGCCGCGATATGCCTTAATCGTGTGCGCAGAGGCGTTGCGCTCGACCAACGAGCGCTCGAAATCGGCAACCGCGGCTTCAACAGTGGTCTTGCCGGGTGGCCGACCCAGGCCGCTTTTGGTGCGCTTCCTTCGGTTATTCATCATAATTATTGCCGTCATGGGGTTACCCGTAACCTCGCCCTGGCTCTCGGATGATGTTTTTGATACACATTCTTCAGCCGATCGAGCGCCAAATGGGTATAGACCTGCGTAGTCGAGATATCGGCGTGCCCGAGGATGGTCTGCACGGTACGCAGATCGGCGCCATTTTCCACCATGTGGGTGGCGCAGCTATGCCGCAGCATGTGCGGGCTGGCGTTGCGCCCCGCGCCGGCTGAGGCTGCTCGAACCATTTGCCAGACCCGCTGCCGCGTGAGCATGCGCGCCCCGCGTCCGAGAAAAAGCAGGGGCGTAGTCTTTCCGCCCTTCAAGCTCGCAACCAGCACCGACCGGAAGGTTTTCATGTACTCGGTCAACGCCTCCTGCGCCGAACGTCCGAGCGGCACGATTCGTTCCTTGTCGCCTTTGCCACGGACCAAGACGTATCCGAGCTCGAGCTTCAGATCTTCGAGCTTCACAGCAATGATTTCAGAAACGCGCAGGGCGCCGGCGTAGAGCACCTCAAGCATCGCCCGATCTCGCGCGACCAGGGCTTCGGCCATTCTGCGATTGCCCGGCGAGGCTCGATGCGAGCCGCGCAGGAGGGCCTCCATCTCATCGCGGGCCAGGGCTTTCGGCAGAACTTTCCATTGCTTCGGCGAATCAATGTTAAGTGTGGGATCGTGTTCGAGGAGCTTATCGAGCAGCAGATAACGATAAAGATGCCGCAAGGCGGAGAGTTTGCGTCCTACCGACCGCCCGTCGACGGCGTTCGAGAACAATTGCTGGATGAAATCGCGGACGTCCGCGCCGCCGGCGTTGAGCAGGGTGCGTTTGCGCTTTTCGAGGAACCCGGCAAACTGCCGGACATCGGTCGCATAGGCCGAGACCGTGAGCGGAGCCAGGCCCTTCTCCACTTTCAGGTAGTCGAGAAAGCCAGAAAGGACGCGGGGATTGGCTTCCGGGGACACGATCCTTGGCAGTATGCTCGTTATCGGACATTCGGAGGAGTGACGATCGAGATACAGGCGGGCGACCTTGCGGGGGATTTTCCTACATCGTCGTTCCTAGGTCTTCTGCAGTTCTTTCCACACTTCCACCGCATACAGCGCGCCCTCCGGCGTTTCCTCATGTTTGAAGTAAGAAAACACATTCCGCCCCTGCCCCAGATGCTCGCGGATGCGATTCACCATGGCACGGCGTTCTTCGGGCGTATAGGTCGGCTTGCGATAGCGGTAATAGCAGAAATCAGCCGTGACCACGTCGGGCGTCGTGCGTTCTTCGGTCTCGGCGATGCACAACGCTCGGTTGTGCTTCTTCAGCAGATCGAAAGTCTCGTCCACAAACCAGGACTCGTGGCGAAATTCAAAGGCGGACGGTAGCGCCCGCGGCAGCGTTTCGAGAAACTCGGCTAACACTCCCCCGTCGGCCTTCAGGTTCGGGGGCAGCTGGAACAGCACCGGCCCCAGCTTCTCGGCCCGCGCCAGGGGCTCAAGGGTCCCCAGAAATCGCGGAACAAAATCTTCCGTCTTTTTCAGGCGTTTGATGTGCGTGATGACCTGATGCGCCTTCACTCCAAAGCGAAATCCCACCGGCGTCTCGTCAATCCATTTCTGGACGGTGGTTTCTTTCACCAGCTGGCGGAAGGTGAAATTGACTTCGACGGTGTT
>PKYX01000366.1:16972-17465 GCA_003132825.1 Acidobacteriaceae bacterium | reverse complement strand
CGAACGCCATCGGCGAGATACCAGTCGTCATCGCAGCGGCCCCAGGGTCACCCGGCCGAGCAGCAGGACTGCCGAGCAGCAGGACTCCCGTCTGAGCGGGCGGCATCCCCTGCGGCGCGGTCAGTTCCTGCGCGTTCTCCGCCGGCATGCACCTAATTTAGCTCTTGCCCAGGGCAAGGTTCGGCCGGCGGCCGGGTTTCCGGCCGCGGCAGGTTTTCCGGCTGGCTAGGGTTGCCGGATGGACCGGCGTTCCTTCCTTTCCCGGGCCGGCCTGGTGACCGCGGGTGCGCTTCCTGCCGCCGGGGCCGTCCGAACGCTTGCGAATTCAATGAAACGCTCGGGGTGCAAAGGGACGGCGCGCTCACCGAGTACATTGTGATGCCGGCCGACAAGCTGTATCCGGCAAAGCTCACGCTCAAGGAATTGTGCTTGGTCGAGCCCTTGACGGTTGGATTCCATGCGGTGGCACGCGGGCGGGTGACGGAGGAAGATG
>PKYX01000366.1:0-16923 GCA_003132825.1 Acidobacteriaceae bacterium | reverse complement strand
CTGACGGACGGCCGCGGTCCAGGCGTTGTAATCGAGGCCATCGGGAGGGCGCAAACATTTCTCGCGGCCGTCGAAGAAGTAGCCTTTACGGGCAGAGTCGTGTATATCGGGTATGCCGAAGAGCGCGTGGCCTATGAGACCCGTTGGTTCGTGCAGAAGGAACTGGACATTCTCGGATCGCGCAATGCCTTGCCGGAAGATTTCGACGCCGTGATCGGCATGCTCGAACAACGCCGGTTTCCGGTCGACCAGGCCGTCAGTCGGATGGTTTCTCTCGAAGAAGCGCCGGAAGCACTACGCTCCTGGAGCGACGAGCCTTCCCGGGTCAAGAAGATCATGGTCTGCCTGGACTGAGGTCGGGTTGGTCGGCCCAGCGGTTTTGTAACAGGGGGGCACCCTACGATGCCAGTCTCGAACACTCGGGCTTCAGCCGAAACATCGCGCGGGCATGGACTGTTTCCCGCCGGGCATATGCTGCCATTCTTTCTGGTAACCGGGCTGTTTTTCCTCTGGGGAATCCCGAACAACCTGAACGATGTGCTGATCCGGCAGTTCATGAAGTCATTCGCGATCAATCGGCTGCAGGCGGGACTGGTGCAGTCGGCTTTCTACCTGGGCTACTTCTTGTTGGCCATGCCGGCGGCCCTGCTCATGCGCAGGCTCGGGTACAAGGTGGGATTTGTGATTGGGCTGTCGCTTTTTGCTCTGGGGACGTTCTTGTTCTGGCCAGCAGCCATCGCCGGCGAGTACGGATTCTTCCTCTTCGCTCTGTTCGTGATCGCCAGCGGGCTGTCGTTTCTGGAGACCGCTTCGAACCCCTTCATCGCGCAGTTGGGGGATCCGGAGAGCTCGGAAAGACGCCTCAATTTTTCGCAGGCCTTCAATCCGTTGGGGTCAATCAGCGGCGTCCTGATCGGCACGATCTTCATCTTCTCAGGCGTCGAGCTGAGTCCCGAGCAGATTGATTCCCTGAAGGCCCAGCACCTCTATGACGCGTACTTGCGCTCGGAAACGCTGCGCGTGGTCAAGCCCTACCTGGCGCTGGGAGCGATTGCGGCGTGCTGGGCGGTGTTGATTTTGCGGACGAAGTTTCCCGCCATCCAGAGCGAGCACGAAGAAGGCGGCAATCACGGCCGCGTCCGGGACTTGCTCAGGTACCCGCACTTTCTGTGGGCGGTCGGGGCCCAGTTCATGTACGTCGGCGCACAAGTAGGCACTTGGAGCTATTTCATCCAGTATGTCCAGGACTCCACGCACCAGCCCGAGAGAGTAGCCGGATATTTCCTGACCGGCACGCTGGCGGCTTTCGGTGTGGGCCGCTTCACCTCGGCTTACCTGATGCGCTTCGTCGTCCCCAGTAAACTGCTGGGCATTTACGCGCTGGTGAATATTGCGCTGGTCGCAGTTGGGGTGCTGCTGCCTGGCTGGATCGGATTGTGGGCGGTGTTTCTCACCAGCTTTTTCATGTCGCTGATGTTCCCTACGATCTTTGCCTTGGGATTGAAACGGCTGGGGCCGAACACCAAGATCGGGGGTTCCTTGATTGTGATGGCAATCGTCGGCGGGGCAGTGCTGACGCCGCTGATGGGTCTGGTAGCCGAGACGTATCACAGCATCGCCCTGGCCTATCTGGTCCCGGGAGCGGCCTACGTGTTGGTTGCGGCCTACGCGTTCTTCGGGGCCAGGGCTGGACATCCGGTCGAAACAAGCGGAGTGCGGCTTTCCGGGGATCGGGTCGGCGTCTAGCGTGGGCTCAGTTTTGAAACGGAGATGGAAGAAAGGGGCCACATGTCGCTATTCTTATCGCTGCTCACGCCTCCCATTCGCAGGTTTGGGTTCGCGGGTCTGGCCCTCGGAGTGTTCGCGGCTCTGCCCTGGGCGGTGGTTGCGCAGGTGGCGACGGCTCCGACGGTTTCCGAAGACCCGGCGGTGATCGACCAGGCTTGGCAGAAAGCGAGCGCGAAGTATGATGCCGAGCGAGGGACGATTCTCGAGGAAGTCGATCGCGTCGGGCATCAGGGCCGGTTTCGCCCCGACTGGGAATCGCTCGCCAAGTACGAAGTCCCGGAGTGGTACAAGGACGCGAAGTTCGGCATCTTCATTCACTGGGGGGTTTATTCGGTTCCCGCGTTCGGCAACGAGTGGTATCCACGGAACATGTATCGCGAGGGCTCGGAGGAATATAAGCACCACATTGCGACCTACGGCCCGCAGGATCAGTTCGGCTATAAGGACTTCATTCCCCTGTTCCAAGCCCAACACTTCGACCCTGCCGCCTGGGCCCGCCTGTTCAAGGAAGCGGGCGCCAAATACGTGGTTCCCGTCGCTGAACATCACGACGGCTTCGCCATGTATGACAGCGGCCTCAGCGACTGGACCGCAGCCAAGATGGGCCCGCACCGCGATGTCATCGGCGAGCTGGCCAAGGCCGTGCGGGCGGAGGGTCTGCACTTCGGAGCTTCCTCGCACCGCGTGGAACACAATTTCTTTCTGGGTGTAGGCCGCACGATTCGGTCCGACATCAACGACCCGAAGTACGCCGCCTTCTACGGGCCAGCCCACCAGTGGCTAGAAAACCTGAGAGCCACACCGCTCTCGAACGATTTCAGCTATGTCTCCTCGGCCTGGGCGGACGACTGGCTGGCCCGCGCCGCCGAGATCGTCGAGAAATATCATCCCGACATCCTGTATTTCGACTGGTGGATCGGACAGCCGTCGATTCGTCCGAACATCACGCGTTTTGCTGCGTTCTACTATAACGAATCGCTCCAGTATGGCGACCATGTCGGCATCATCAACTACAAGGACTACGCCATGCAGGAAAACTCTGCGGTTCTCGACATCGAACGCGGCCAGCTCAGCGACATTCGCCCGCTCTACTGGCAGACCGACACCTCGGTGAGCAATCAATCCTGGGGCTACATTAACCATGACACTTTCAAGTCGCCGCAATTCATTGTTCACCAACTCATCGACATCGTCAGCAAGAACGGCAACCTGCTGTTGAACATCGGCCCGCGTTCCGACGGCACCATCCCTGACGAAGTGCAGCAGGTGCTGCGGGAGGTGGGTTCCTGGCTGAAGGTCAATGGCGATGCCATTTACGGCACACGTCCCTGGAGGAGCTATGGCGAGGGACCGACCAAGGTCACGGCTGGCTCCTTCCACGACACCGATACCGGGACTTACACGGCCGACGACTTTCGCTTCACCACCAAGGGCGCTGCGTTGTACGCGATTGAGCTGGGCTGGCCGGCCGGTGGCGAGGCGGTTATCCACTCTCTCGGAACCGAGCCGGGCAACCAGAAGATTGCTTCCGTCGTCTTGCTAGGTTCGGCCAGCAATCTCCGCTTCGAGCAGCAGGCTGACGGACTGCACATTCGGGTTCCCGAGCCGGATCCGGGAACCTATGCCTATGCCTTCCGAATCCTGTTTGCCGGTGCTCGAGCCGAGGGCGGCGGGAAATAAGACCTGCCGAGGTTCCCCGCACGAACCAGTGGCGTGAAGGGCCGGGCCCAGGGCTGCGCTCGAGGACCCTGGCAACCCAGCCGGCGATCTCCCCATCTCCCGAGCCAGGTACGGCATGGTCACAAAAAAGACTCCGCCAGCCTGGCGGTTCCTACTGGATGGATTCCAGCTTTTCAGGGCGGAGCGTGGCGCCACCCGCCGGGAGCGGCTTCTCAGACGTTCCTAACGCATTTCGAAGGGTCGTGTTGCGCTTCCGGCGCACCCCCGGTAGCATCTTGAGAAATGGACCCGAGCCTCAGAGAAGCGGAGAGTCACAAGCGGAAACTGGTCCTCGGGGAAATCATCACCTTCGCTTACGACACGTTCTGCACCAACAAGATACGCTTTACCTTGACCGGGCTCGGTATGGTGATCGGAACCGCCGCCCTCATCTTAGTCGTCACCATCGGTATGACCGGCAAGCAGTACCTGTTGGGCCTCATTCAGTCCATCGGCTCGAACGAGATCTGGGCAGAATACGAAAGCGGCGAACAGCGCATCAATGGGAGCGCATCCGACTTTTTGACCATTGAGGATATGCTGGCCGCACAAAACCAAGTGCCCGGCATCGTAGCCGCCAGCCCGGTGGTCCCTTTGGGCGAGCGAATTCCTTTCGGTGCGGGGAAGGAGCGCGATGTTCATCTGCTGGGTGTCTATCCGAGCTATAGCCTGATTCGCAATTTGGTTGTGGTCGCGGGACGGTTCATTGATGTGCAAGACGAACAGGCTCACAACAAGGCCTGCGTCATCACGGTCAGCATGGCCCAGCAAGTCTACGGTTCACCGGAGGCGGCGGTGGGCCGGATCATCAAGCTGAGTGGACTGCCGTTCACCGTCATCGGTGCCTTCCGGGAGCGGGTGGATACTTTTGGACAGACCGAGGTCACCGATGACACGATGGTGATTCCCTATTCCGTGAGCCGATACTTTACCGACAACACCAACGTGAGGCTGCTGTACTTTTCCGTAGCCGACCCTTCCATGGTGGTACCGGTAACTCTCCAGATCAAGAATGTTCTTCAATCCCGGCACCGCGCCGAGTCTGTGTACACCGTGTCAAACCTGTCTCAGTTGGTCGACCTGGCGGACAAGACTGCCAATGCGCTGACTCTCGTGCTCCTAGGGGTCGCCGCCGTGGTTCTTCTGGTCAGCGGCATCGGGATCATGAACATCATGCTGGCCACCGTGAGTGCCCGGATCCGCGAGATTGGCATTCGCAAAGCNNTCGGACTTGCGATTCCGTATTCGGTGCGTTTCCTAACCCAGTACCGCATCCCCATTTCCGGCCTGTCGGCCATCGTGTCCATTGTGGTTTCTTCCCTGGTGGGAATTCTGTTCGGCACGGTTCCGGCGGTGAAGGCGGCCAAACTGGATCCGGTCGAAAGCTTACGATACGAGTGAGCCGTGCAAAGACACGAAGGTTTGTGGCGGGTGCTATTTCCAATGTTCTGGTTCACGGTGGTGACCCTTTTGCCTCTGGCTGCCGCCGACCAAGCGGCTCATCAGCTGCTCGATCAGGGTCGGGTGGATGATGCTTTGGCCTTGCTCGAGAATCAAGTCCGCAGTGCGCCCGAGAATGCGGAAGCGCACAGCCTGCTGTGCCGGGTTTATCTGACGGTCGAGCAATGGGACGCGGCCATCGCCGCCTGCGAACGGGCGGTAAAACTCGACCCCGAGAACAGCGGCTATCATCTTTGGTTGGGGCGGAGTTACGGTGAAAAGGCAGAGCACGCCGGCAGCTTAGCCGCGGGTCGCCTCGCGCTCAGCGTGCGCGACCAATTCGAAACCGCCGTCCGCTTGAATCCGAAAAGCGTCGACGCTCGGGGTGATCTCGCCGATTTCTACTTGCAAGCCCCCTGGTTCCTCGGCGGAGGGACACAAAAAGCTGAGAACCAGGCGCAGGAACTGGCGAAACTCGAGCCCGCCCAGGCCGACTTGCTGCGTGCCCGAATCGCCGAAAAGAACAAGGAGTTGGCGGCCGCCGAGCGCGAATATCAGCGCGCCATCGGGGACAGCGGGGGGGCGGCCGGCCCCTGGTTGGCCTTCGCCCGATTTTATCGTCGGGTTTCCCGTTTCGATGAGATGGAACAGGCCATCGGGCGCGCCACCGCGCCGCAGCAGAATCGGCCGGACGTGCTCGTCGACGCAGCTGAGATCCTCGTGCAATCGGGCAACCTGGCGGGAGCTGCGCGACTGCTCGAGCGTTACCTGTCCTCCCCTACCAGCGTAGAAGATGCGCCCGTATTCAAAGCCCACTACCTGCTGGGAACGGTCCTCGAGCGCCAGGGGCATCCCCAGCAGGCGATTGCGCAATACCAGGCGGCGCTCTCTTTAGCCAGGGACTTCGTTCCCGCTCGCAGCGCAATCGAGCGGCTCGGCGGCACCGCCCGGAGCGGGGTGGCCCACTGAAAGCTTCGCCCGAATCACAGCTCCGCTTGTTCCCGGGGGGACCTGCCTGAAACCTAAAGAGCTCGCTATCCTTCTGCTCCTCACCGTCCTCGCCTTGGCGGTTCAGGGCTACCACCCTTATGCCGAGGATGCAGAGACTTATCTGCCGGGGGTCGAGAAGGTCCTTGATCCCCATCTGTTTCCCTTCAATGCGGAGTTCTTTGAGGATCACGCTCGGGCGACGCTTTTTCCGAAGTTGATGGCGGCTTCGGTCCGCATCACCCGTTTGCCGCTGGACTGGGCGATGTTGCTGTGGCAAATGGTTTCGGTTTTCCTGTTTCTGCTGGCTTGCTGGCGTTTGAGCGCCAAGTGCAGTTCTGATCCCCGCGCCCGGTGGGCCGGCGTCGCACTGTTGGCTGTGCTACTGACCTTGCCCGTGGCAGGAACGGCGTTGTACATCATGGATCAGTACATGAACCCGCGAAATCTGGTGGCGTTTGCCACGGTTTTTGCCGTGGTACGGGTGCTCGAGAGAAGGTACCTGCAAGCGGCTCTGTTTTTGATTTTCGCGGCGGTCATGCATCCCCTGATGGCGGTGTTCGCCATCTCTTATTGTCTTCTCCTGATTGCGCCATGGGAGCTGTCCGGTTCCGGAGAGGTTCTCGCGTCGCTGTTGCCCTGGGGAACCATTTTTCAGCCCTCCTCGAGCGCTTACCATCAAGTGGCGCAATCGCACTCTTACGATTACCTGCTGTGCTGGCGATGGTTCGAGTGGTTGGGCATTTTCGCCCCGATTGCCATCCTCGGCGGGTTCGCCCATTGGGCCCGTCGCGAGCAACGGAACGCTCTCTCTCTGCTCTGTCGGGCATTGATCCTCTACGAACTGGTCTGGTTCGGAGCCGCCCTGCTGCTGTCGATTCCCCGGCGTTTTGAGACCCTGGCCCGTTTCCAGCCTATGCGAAGCTTGTACCTGCTGTATGTTCTTCTGTTCCTGTTGGGTGGCATCCGTTTGGGGGAACACGTCTTAAAGGACCGGTTGTGGCGGTGGGCCCTTCTGTTCCTGCCCTTGGGTGCGGGAATGTTTCTGGCGCAGCGGAGCCTGTTTCCCGCGAGCGCCCACCTGGAATGGCCCGGGGCCTTTCCCCAGAACCGGTGGGCGCAATCCTTCCTCTGGATTCGGGAAAACACGCCGCTCGATGCCATCTTCGCGCTAGACCCGTCGCACAAAAATATCCACGGGGAAGACACGGAGGGGTTCCGCGCGCTCGCGCAACGCAGCATGCTGGCCGATGCCGCCGAGGACAGCGGCGCGGTCACGATGTTCCCTCAGCTCGGGGAGGAATGGGCGCGCCAGGTCGAGGCCCAGCACGGCTGGAAGGAATTTCAGGCGCAAGACTTTCGTCGCCTGCATGCGGAGTACGGCGTGAATTGGGTCGTTCTCCAGCAACCTGGGGTGGCTGGACTCGAGTGCCCATATCAGAACCAAGCGGTGCAGGTCTGCCGCCTCTGAACTCGATCCGGCGGTTGACGCCATGGGTTGGTTCCAAACTGGCACCTGCTTCTCGACTCCGATCCCCCCGAAAATCGGGTAAAATGCGTGCCTGTGTCTTTCTTTCAAAAGGCCACCGCCGCTCTCTGCCATCATGGGCGGCTCGAGCCCGCGGTCCGGGCTCTTCCCTCCGGGCATTTCTCTCATCGCCCCCACCGATTTCGCTAAACTCATGAAAGCATTTACGGATCTGCACCTCAAGACGTATCTCTCCATTCTCATCATGGTGCTTTTCGGCCCCTTGGGAAATGTCCTGCTCGGCAAGGGCATGAAGCGTATCGGGGCGGTTGCAATCCGCACCCCTGCCGAGCTCATTCATACCTTGATGTTGGTATTCAGCTCGAGCGTCATATGGCTCGGCATCGCGTCCCTCATCACCTTCTTTATCACATATATGCTGGTACTTTCGTGGGCCGACTACAGCTATGTCCAGCCGGCCTCGTCGATCGCTTACGGCGTCGTGGCTTTGCTCGGCCATTTCTTGCTGAAAGAAGCCATCACCCCCACCCGCTGGCTGGGAGTGCTCGTGATTTGCCTCGGCGTGTTCATCGTTTCCGGCACGCCTCCGCGCACCACGGAGCAGGTCTGATGGGACGTGAAATCATTCTGCTTTTTCTCGTGGTGTGCGCCGGCACGGCGGGGGAACTCTGCATTTCGCGAGCCATGAAAACCGTCGGGGAGGTGAAAAACTTTCATCCTGCGGCTTTGCTTTCTGTTATGCTGCGATGCATTCGGCTGAAATGGATGTGGCTTGGCCTCGCCCTCATGGCCACCGCTTTTTTTTCCTTGCTCTGGGTACTTTCGCTCGCCAATGTGAGCCTGGTGGTGCCGGTTACGGCCCTGAGTTACGCGGCCGGCACGGTCGGCGGGAAAATCTTTCTTCGGGAGCGGGTGACACCGGAGCGTTGGGCCGGCATCCTACTGGTATCGGTGGGGGTCATCCTGGTGTTGGTGGGCCGAAGCTAAGGAAGCGCGCTCGCTAGGCCGCCGGACGGCCTTTTCCGAACAACCCCCGCGGGCGACGTGGGCTGGTTCTCGGTTTCCGACCGATGCAAGGCGGCTCGCGGCCTGCCGCCCTATCGTTGTCTTTGTCTTGGTCGGCGTCTCGTGAAAGATCGAGCAATTGGTGGTTTGCGGGCCGAACTGGGAGGTGGAATCACTTGTGTGGAATCGTGGGCTTTACCCACCGCAATTGGGCTCCTGATCCCGACCGAATTCGCAGCGCTGCGGCCACGCTCATTCATCGCGGACCCGACCAGCAGGGAGTCTTCGAGTCATCCACGGTCTCCCTCGGCGCGGCTCGCCTGAAAATTATCGATATTGAGGCTGGCGAGCAGCCCATTCTGAGTGACGACCGAAACACCGTCATCGTTTTCAACGGGGAGATCTACAATCATCTGGAACTGCGCGCCGAGCTCGAAAGCCTCGGCCATCGCTTCCATTCGCAATGCGACACCGAAACCGTGCTGCACGCATTCCTGGAATGGGATACCCGCGCCTTTTCGCGCCTGCGTGGCATGTTCGCCGTGGCCCTGTGGACCGCCTCCACCCGCCGCCTGGTGTTGGGCCGCGATCGCATGGGCATCAAACCCCTCTACATCGCGCGCCGCGGGCAAGATCTTTTTTTTGGCTCCGAGTTGAAGGCGATTTTCATCCACCCCGAAATCGATCGCCAGCTCAGCCTGTACGGCCTGGACTGTTATCTGGCCTTGAACTATGTACCTTGCCCTTGGACTCTGGTGGAGGGTATCGAGAAGCTGCCCCCGGGCACCTGGCTCGCGTGGCAGGACGGCAAAATCAGTTCCGAACCGTACTGGGAATTGCCCGTTCCCTGTGCCCGCGACTGGACGATCCCGGACGCGTGCGAAGCGCTTGATTCACTCCTGCGACAGTCCATTCGCGAGCATCTGATCTCCGACGTTCCGCTGGGCATGTGGCTGAGCGGCGGCGTTGATTCCTCGACCATCCTGCACTATGCGGCGACGGAGTCGCGCTCCCGGTTGAAAACGTTTTCCATTTCCTTTCGCGGCCGCAGCTTTGATGAGACCGGTTACATCCGCCAGGTGGCGGAACGGTACGGAACCGAACATCAGGAAATGGATCTCAACCCGGATGTCGATCTGGTCGGAGCGGTTGAGGAATTCGCGTATTTTTCCGACGAACCGAACGCCGATGCGGGAGCGCTTCCGGTGTGGTTTCTCAGCAAGCTGAGCCGGCAAGACACCACCGTCAGCCTGAGCGGCGAAGGAGCGGATGAACTGTTCGGCGGATATATCACGCATCGCGCCGACCACCTGGCCCGCCAGCTGCGGCGGCTGCCGCCAAGCTTGCTGCGACTGGCCCTTGCGGCCATCGGCCCCTGGCCCGTTTCCGATGAGAAAATCAGCTTTGAGTACAAGCTGAAGCGATTCCTTGAGGGGGCCGCGATGACCCCGGCGCGGGCGCATGTCTTTTGGAACGGCACGTTCTCGGAACGGCAGAAGCAAACGCTGCTGGCCAGGGAACTGCCCCACGCGCTCGACCAACTCCTGGCACAATGTGATCAGCTCCCGACCGCGGATCCCTTGTCTCGCCACCTATGGTTTGATCAGAAGTATTTTCTTCCCGATGACATTCTGAACAAGGCCGATCGCGTGAGCATGGCCCATTCCCTGGAAGTGCGCCCGCCTTTTCTCGATCACCGCATTGTGGAATTTGCGGCTTCGATACCCTCGGATCTGAAAATCCGCGGCTCGCGACAGAAGGTTCTTTTGAAGGAATTGATGAAGGACAAGCTGCCGCCCGCGGTGCTTCACCGCGCCAAGATCGGATTTGACATTCCCGCGCACGAATGGCTGCGCGGCCCGTTTCGGTCGCTGTTGACCGACACCTTGTTGTCCGGCGCATCGCAGCACGCCGGCCTTTTTCGGCGAGATGCCATCGCCTCCCTTGTCGATCGTCACCTCAAACGGAGAGCCAACGTCGGATACCATCTCTGGGGCTTGATGATCCTGTTTCTTTGGATGAAAAAATGGCGAATACGGTCAACCTCACTCCCTTCGATCGATCAGATCGGGATCGAAGCAGCGGACCCCTGGATCGCGCAAAGAACTGGTACCTATACCTAGGTGTCCTGCTGATCGGCGCAGCAGTTTATCTGGGAACGATCGTTTCTCCTCCTTCCCTGATGGACGACGTCGACGCCGTACAGGCTCAAATCGCGCGCAACATGTTGAGCTCGGGCGACTGGGTCACGGCCCGGCTGGACGGTGTGGTCTATCTCGAGAAGGCGCCTCTCATCTACTGGGCCATCGCCGCCTCCTACATGATTTTCGGGGTGCACGATTGGGCGGCACGGATTCCGATTGCGCTCGCGGTGCTGGCTCTGTGCTGGTTGACCACCAGCTTTGGCATCTGGGCCTTCGGTCGACGTCCGGGCTTCTACGCCGGATTGTGCATGGCCACTTGCGTCGGCCTGTTTCTGTTCACTCGAGTCCTGATCCCGGACGTGATGCTCACCTTCACCGTGGGGCTTGCCATGTGGGCGTTTCTCAGATGCCTCGACGAGCGGGAGCCCCATCCCGACTTCTGGGCCTTCCTGTTGGCCCTCAGTTTGGGTGCAGGTCTGCTGTTAAAAAGCTTGATCGGGATTTTGTTCCCCATCGCCGCCGGCACTCTCTACTTGCTTCTCACCCGCCAAGGGTTTCGCCGAGCGACCTGGAAACGGCTGCATCCGGTTCGAGGCCTGCTCATCGTGCTGCTCGTGGCCGCACCGTGGCATATTCTGGCTACGGTTCGCAACCCTCCCTACTTTGCCTTCACCCTGCACAGCGGGCCGGGAGAGTATCACGGCTTCCTGTGGTTTTTCTTCGTCAACGAGCAGCTTCTCCGCTTTCTGAATTTGCGTTACCCGCGCGACTACAATACGGTTCCGCGGCTTTACTTTTGGGGGGCGCACCTGCTCTGGCTGTTCCCCTGGAGCGTCTATCTTCCGGGGCTAGCCCGGCTCAGCTACCGGCCGACGAACCGGGCCGGACGAACCCGCCTGCTCGCCTTGTGCTGGGCCGGCTTCGTCCTGGTCTTCTTCACTCTGTCCACCACCCAGGAGTATTACTCGATGCCTTGCTACCCGGCCCTGGCATTGCTGCTGGGCTGTGCTATGGCCGAGGGAGGCGAATGGATACGGCGAGGAACCCGTGTGCTGGCGAGTATTGCCGGGGGCGTGGCGCTGCTGACGACCACCCTCCTCATCCTTACCCGTCACCTGCCCGCACCCGGCGACATCGCCCATGCACTCAGCCAGAGGCCCGGGACCTATCTTCTTTCGCTCGACCACATGAAGGATCTCACCTTCCCGTCTCTGGCGTATCTGCGGTTCCCGCTGGTTGTGGCCTCGCTGGCCTTCCTGGTGGGGTTTCTCGCCACCGTCAGAGCGCGGGGAACACGCGCGTTCCTGGGCGCCGCCTTGATGATGGTTTTATTTTTTCACGCGGCGCGGCTGGCCCTGGTGATCTTTGATCCATATCTGTCATCGCNNCCGCAGGCTCCCGACGTGTTTATCAACGATACTGGCTTCAAGCAGCTCTGGCTCGAGCCCGAGTGCCGCTATCTTGTGGCCAGCCCGGCGGCGGCCGCCCGGCTGAAAGGGCTGGTCGGAGAGACGCTGCACCCGGTGGCCGAAAGCGGCGGAAAACTGCTGCTGACCAACCATCCGCTGGCCGCTCCGTCGGTTTTCCAACTGCGGCCTCCGGCAGCGAGCGCGCCCGAACCTCGGCCCTCCGAAACTCGAAGCCTGGGAGGAGGGATCGAGCCCACGCATGCTGTCCTCAGTTTGCGGAATGCAATCCCGCCCGAACTGCGGAATCTTCAGGGAACTTCATTCCTAATTCGGGGTTGAACTTAAGAGCATCCGATGCAACCGTCAAAAGAGTTACACAACTTTACAAAATAACCGCTTAAGATTGCGACTAACGGAGGGTGCAAATGAAGATCGGCGTGCTGGGTGGAGATGGCTACTGTGGTTGGGCGACAGCGTTGTACTTGTCCGCGCGGGGGCACTCGGTTTCGATTGTCGACAATTTTCTTCGCCGGCAATGGGACCACGAACTGGGAGTGCAGACCCTGACCCCGATTCAACCACTGTCCGACCGCCTTAAAGTCTGGCACGGACTTACCGCAAAACAGATTGAACTGTTTGTCGGCGATGTAACCGATTACGAATTCCTTTCTTCCTACCTCCAAACCTTTGAGCCGGAAGCGGTCGTGCATTTCGCCGAACAACGGTCTGCTCCCTACTCGATGATCGACCGCAAACATGCAGTCTTTACCCAGGTCAACAATCTGGTGGGAACCCTGAATCTGTTGTTCGCGATCCGGGAATTTAATCCCCAGTGTCACCTCGTAAAACTAGGAACCATGGGGGAGTACGGCACGCCGAATATCGATATCGAAGAAGGCTACCTCACGGTCGAGCACAATGGCCGCCGCGATGTTCTTCCCTATCCCAAACAACCCGGCTCCTTCTATCACCTTTCCAAAGTGCATGACAGCCACAACATCATGTTCACCTGCCGGGCCTGGGGGTTGCGGGCGACTGACTTGAATCAGGGCGTAGTGTTTGGAACCATGACCGACGAGGTGGCGCTCGACGAGGGGTTGATCAACCGCTTTGACTATGACGAAGTTTTCGGAACTGTCTTGAATCGGTTTTGTGTGCAGGCGGTGACCGGGAAGCCGCTCACGGTTTACGGGAAGGGCGGGCAAACCCGCGGATTTCTTGATATTCGGGACACGGTTCGCTGCGTTGAAATCGCCTGTCTGAATCCCGCTCTCGAAGGCGAATTCCGCGTTTTCAACCAGTTCACTGAACAGTTTTCGGTTCTAGAGTTGGCGCATCTGGTGAAAACCGCCGCCGAGAAACTGGGATTCGGCGTGGAAATCAGTCACCTGGCCGATCCCCGGGTTGAGGCCGAAGAGCACTACTACAATGCCAAGCACTCGAAGCTGATAGAACTGGGTTTGGAGCCTCATCTTCTCTCCGATTCCCTGTTGGACTCGCTGATCAATATCGCCGTCAAATATCGCGACCGGATCGATCTCTCGAGTATGGCGCCGCAAATCAACTGGCGCAAACCTCGCAATGAGCGGCGCCCCCAACCCGCCCAGACGGCCCCTCTCGGCTTGTCCGAGGAGCCCTTTGCCCGCCCCGAGGGGCTCGGGGAATGGAGCGACCCGAGATGGGTCGCGGAGGACTGCGAAACCGCCGGCGCCCAGTCAAATACCAGACCCCGCTCTGTGCCCAGGGCATTTCCGGGATCCGCACGAGGCTGACCGCGTGCTGATTCACGGATTGGGGATCACAGGTTCGAGTCTGCCGTTGCGGATGTTGTATTCCTGGTCGCGCCAGCGGATGCTATTTCTTCCGAAGCTTCCCACCCAGAGAAAGAAGGCCACCGCGTCCCATACCACCACCAGCGGCATTCGGCTCCAGACCCCGGAATGCTTCAGCCCCCGGATACCGATCACCCAGGTGATCGCGCACCGCAAGCCAAGATAAGCCCCGAGATAACCTAGAGCCACCCCGGCGGTGGGATGCAAGGCGACAGCGGCGAGCGACCAGGGCAGTCCCTGGGTCAGGAGCAAACCCAAATGCCCCCAGGGGCGCATATGCCGCATCACGACCAGCCAGCGCATTCGCTTGTGCAACAGATCCGGGACCGATTGGTAGTCCGCCACCGTCGAAATGGTATAGGGCAGAAGCTTGACTTCGTAGCCTTGTTCGGCGATCAATCGGCCGACCAACAAATCATCTCCGGGTCGGTTCTCAATCGCCTTGTAGCCCCCGAACTTTGCCAGGCAGCTTCGCCGGGTGGCGATGGTCGTGCCCAGCGCAAATTTGACTCCGTCGAGCTGTTTTGCCACCAGAACGCCGGCATAGAAGTCGGACAGCATACTGATATTTTGCAGGCTTTCAGCGAACCCATGTTCTTCGATCGGCAGATAAAAGCAGGTGACCGCGCCCACCTTGGGGTCGGCAAGGGGAGCCACCACGCTGCGCAAGTAATCGGGGCGCGCCCGCACGTCGCTGTCATTGATCACCACAATCTCATGGCGTGCTTCCGCCACCAGGCGATCGAGTTTTTTGACCTTGTCGTTGGTTCCACTGCCGCCGGCCTCAAACAAGATACGCATCGGCTGCTCGGGAAAATCGCGAGCCAGCTTCTCTAGAACCGGGACCGCGGGATCGTCTCGACTGCCTACGCAGAAAAGAAGTTCATACGCCGGGTAATCCTGCCGGCAAAAACTGGCAAAGTTCTCATAGGCGTCAGGATCGAGACCGCGAATCGGCTTTAGGTTGCTGACCGGGGGAGTGAAGGCAGCGCCCGAGCCGGAGGAGGGCACTTCGTTGAAAAACCGCCAGGAACTAAAAAGGACGATCAGGTAATAAACAAAGGGAATAAGCGCTGCCGCGAGAAATACGTCCCCGAAAGCCTTCATCGAGTACCGTTCCGAAGAAAAAGCATAGCCCTCGCTCGGCCGAGCCAGCACTCGGTTGCGGTTCGCCGGAGCTCCGCGCCAATCTCCGTGCCGGGGTTAGAAATGCAGGCTGAACCGAAACTCCCACCGGATGGATCGATCGAATGGGGTTGGATCAGGCTTTGAGCATGCGCATTCTGCCGCTCGGGCGCACCCATTTCCACAAGCCCCGCGCCGCCAGGCAGATCTCAAGGGCAGAACCCGACGTCACCGTACCAGAAAGGGGAGCCAATTGCCAGCCCGGCCGCGGTTGGTAGGGCGGCGCTTCGGCGCCGTTGCGGTCGCGCGACCGGGGATTCGGCAGGGCCTGCCGGCTTCGTCGAGGAGCCTTGCCGGGCCGTGAAACGCCGTGTCGGTTGGCGACGCCAGGCTACCTAGCCAAAAGATTGCACCGCTTCGTCGTCGCTTTCAAATACTTCAAACAAGTTCAGCACGGCCACTAGCTTCAGTGTCTGCAGCACCATTTTCGAGGGTTGCACCAGCTTGATCGAGCCGCCGCGCTCCTTCATCGCAGTCAATCCCCGGACTAGGACGCCAATCCCGCTCGAATCCATGCTCGGAACCTCGGCCAAGTTGAGGACAATGTGGGCCTCGTCGGCCAGAAGAAACTCATCGAAAAGGTTCCGGAGCGCATCGGCTCCGGGGCCGAGCCTGAGATTCCCCCGCAGCGTCACCAGCTGGGAATCCGATTGCTTGCGAGCGCTAATGTCCAAGATGTGCTCTCCACCACGTCGAGGTCGAAAAGGGGCGGCATTCTATCGCTAGCGCGAAGTCGAATCCGTCAAATCGCTAATAGTAATAACATTGACACTGCCCTACTGCTTTGTTACAGTGCCCGTCACGTTACGGCAATGCAGCGGAAATTGCAAGCGCAGCGCCTCTTTTGCCTGTTCCGAGTTCGCGTCTTCTTTCCGTCACGAGAGCGTTCTGATGGCGACTCAGATCCCCGATTCGTCGCTGTTGTTGAGTGAGTTCACAACTGGACTGCTCAGCGAACGTGAAGTGGTACCCCGTGCTCGCTGGATCGCCGCCAAAATTGCCGAACTCGTGCCCGGCCTCGCGGTCGTCGTCTATGCGGTCGAAGACCAGGAGAACCCGGAATGGACCGTCAAGGCGATTCTCGGAGAGATACGGGTCGCGCATGCCAGAGTGCCTTTTGAATCGGGAACCCTCGGGGAGCTGGCCAAGACCCGGGAGCCTTTCGCCTGTGAAGCGAGCGCCCTGACCCGCGAAGATTACTCCCATCTCGACGTGCGGCGCACCCTGCTGGCCCTGGCGTATGTTCCGCTGATCGTGCAGGACACCCTGGTCGGAGCCATCGAAATCGCTTCCTTCGAATTTCCCCTGGAGGAAGCGACGCTGGCGTCGATCTTCGAGTTGGTCGAGCCGGCGGCAGTGGCCATCGCTGCGGCGCTCAGCTATGAGCGCGAACGAAATGCGAACCTGCGTTCGATTTCCCGCATCGCGCAGCTTTACGACATAGAAAAAGTCCTGAACTCCACGCTGGAAATGGACGAATTGCTGCCCATCGTAGCCTCCAAGTTCGGGGAAATCCTGAACGTTCAAGCGGTGAATTTTTGGATGGTGGAGGGTAGCGGAAACCTGTTGCTGGTGAGCCGCTCGGGAGTCGATCCAGGAGTCGCGGACGGCGCCATTCAAGACGCGACGGGAGGCGTTCCGGGCGAAGTTTCTGAGAGCGGCGAAGCCGTGCTGATTGACTCGAGCGATGATCCGCGCATCGAGAAGCGCAATGCCGGGGTCGAAGAAGGCACAGCTTTTTCCTTGATGGCCGCCCCCGTGATCGATCGCGAAAACCTGGTGGGCGTGGCGGAAGTCATCAACCGCATGGACGGCCAGAGTTTCGACGAGGATGATCTGTCCCTGCTGGTCGCGCTCTCGGAAACCGCCGCTGGCGCGCTTCATAACGCCAGCCTTCTCCAGGCCGAACGCAAGGTGGAAATTCT
>PKYX01000302.1:4757-4946 GCA_003132825.1 Acidobacteriaceae bacterium | reverse complement strand
AGAGCAATTGCACGCTATCGACGTGCCAACTCAGTGTGGGCTTCATTTCTTCGGCGAACGGGGGCTCGACCTGGAATACGCCGGTCACGCTGGCGGGCCCGATGCAGCTGGGCTGGCTGCCGATTTCGCAGAACGGGCTGATGGTGGGAGATTACATTGCAACCGCCTTTACCAACGGTGTTCCGCACG
>PKYX01000302.1:0-4744 GCA_003132825.1 Acidobacteriaceae bacterium | reverse complement strand
GATCGAGAAGGAGCAGCCGGAGAAGGGCGTAATTCCGCCGTCGCGGCGCAAGAGTAAGAGCAAGAGCGCGAGGTAATTCGATCGGGAACGCTCGCCTGCGGACGAAGGTTGCCGAAAATTACAAGATCATAGAAGACTTGTGACAGATGCAGGGAGCCTAACAATGCAGAAGGCCGTGCTAAAAGCGGTCGCTGGTATCGATGCCAAAGCCCAGAATCGCGGTGACCTCGACCGGCTGGTTCCCGCGCAAGGCAGGTTGGAACTTCCAGCTGCGCAGGGCAGCGATCACTTTCGCGGTCATCTCGGCGGGACCGGCTTCCAGAACGCGCACGTTCTTCAGGTTGCCGGAAGCATCGAGGGTGCAGCTCACCACCATCCGGGCGCGTGGCAGATGCGCCGCCAGATCGGCGCGAATCTTTACGGGCGCGGTCAGGGTTCCACCGAAGGGGTGGTCGGCCGCACTCTCATCCGCAAACTCCATAACCACCGCACCCAGCGACGTGTTGACATAGGNNGGTAGCGACGATAGTGACTCCAAGGTCTTGCCGCTCCTTCAGGGCGGAATGAACCCGACTCGGAGGATCGCTGGCAGAGGAATCGGCACCAAAGCTGGGAATTGTCACGATACCGCTGCCGCCGCTGATGTCGACGCCGCGAACGGCTGGAATGCCGGATGGCGCGCTACCCGCGCCGCCCGGGCCTGAGTTGGGAGAGATCCCGCTTCCAGCGGCCGCGTCGGAGCCGCGTCCGGCTGCGCCTTTTCCAGCCCCGGAGTCAGTCCCGTTCATCCCGCTGCCAGAACCGTTCCCGTGACCAATACTGGCGCCACCACCGTTTCCGCCCAGGCCGGGTTTGTCCCCGCCTGCGGGAGACATGGCGAGCGAGCCCGCGCCTCCGCTGCTGGGCAGTCCAACCTTGGGGCCAGGCTGGCTGGAAAGCACAGCGCCAGCGTTGGCCCCGCCGGCCGTAGGCGGGGCGANNGCGCCGGCATCGAGCGGCGCTCCGAGCCCTGCGCCGCCGTTACTCCGGCCGGCGGCGGGGTAGGTCGAACTGCCACCAACGGTCGGTGGCGGCGGGACAATATTGTTAGCGAGCAGGGCGCCGCGTGGAGTCGCCACGCCACTACCGGCCCCAGACGGCGCAGGCGGAGGTGGAACCACGCTTGGCGTCCCCAGGGTTGGCGCAGAGGAAGAAGAAAGGGATCGTCTATCAGTGCCGCCTGCTATCCCAGTCGAGGGCGGTGGAGCGACCAGATTCGCACCGAGGGTTGAGCCTAGGCCGTTGCGCATGCCATGCGGACTGCCCCCAGCCGTATTCGCGCCGATGTTCGGCGGAGGGGGGACGACACTCGCGGCAAGTGCGCTATCGATTCCGCTACTGGGATTGTTCGCATGAACGGATGGAGGAGGGGGTACAACTTCGGCGTCCCCAAAAATCTTGCCCATCAGGCTGCTCATGAAAGATCCGCTTCCGGTTTGCGTGGGCGGGGGGGGCACAACCGTCTTCGACGAATCTGGAATGCTCCCGCTGGCGAGGCGGCGCGCGNNATGACAGAAGGCGCAGGCAAAGTAAGTTTAGAATTTCGCGTGGTGGCGCGCTCCGGGGCCGAGACCGGCGGTGGCACTAGGGTGGCATTCATCTGTACCGGGAGGCTGGAGAATTCCCGGTTTGCTGTGCCGGGCGCTGCGGGAATTACAGTGCCGGCTAGGGTGGGAGCGGACCGGGTTCGGTCGCGGGCAATCCTCGGAGCCGGTGCTACCAGTGCCGGTCGGAATGATGGAGTAATCGGCGTGCGGTCGCTCGATACGCTCGGAGCCGGGGGAATCACGGCGAAACCAAGCGCTGGAGCGACGAGTGTGTGGTCGCCCGCGATCTTTGGGGCCGGTGGAATCAACGTCGCACTGAAATTAGGCGCGGTCACTGCCTGATCGCGCGACACCGAAGGTGCCGGAGCGATCACCGATTCGACTGGAACAGGGTTACGGGTATAGTCGCGGATTACATTGGGAGCGGGGGCGACTAACGTTGCCGCCAGATTCGGCGCAGTGCGCGTCGACCGCAATCCTTGCGAAGGTGGAGGCCCGGCATTCGGCTTGATGGCCAAAAGGTTCGCCACCGCGTCGCGCGACGAGGGCAGCCTGAGGTTGGGCGCGTCGACGATCTTGGGGACGAGAGAACCGCCGCGGGCGATTCGGATGGTCTGGGCGCGATGGTGGGCTTCGGCGCCGCCAGCCCGGCCGGTATTTCCACCAGCAGCGCCGCCGAGATCTTCGGTACGCGGGAGTTCGTGACCACTGTAGTAGATCACGTCGTGGCTGGAAAATGGGGGTGCGACAAAGGGTCGCAACTCCGCGATCTTCACTGGCACCGCGATTCCGGCAAAGATCAGAAAGGCCTCCAGCACATAGGAGGGAATCATGATGCGCAAGGGAATCAATCCGAAGGGAGCTTCACCGGCCAGGCGACGTTCGGAACGCACCAGCGCGGGGCGGATGGAGGTGACGAACTCGCGCCAAGGCGAGGACCAGTCGACGACTAGCTTGGGAGGGTCGTAACGCTCCACGACCGCCTCTTCGAGTTCGAGGGTTTCAATCACGCAGTCGGGACTCTACCATCCTTTTCGAGTGTGATTTCAATTTTATCGCCCACCGCTGTGCTGGTCTCAGCCGCTGTGCGACAGGGCAATTCCAGCACCGACGCCGCCTGCGTCCGAACCGGGGCAAAGCGCCAGGGCAGCAAGTCCGGTTGGATATGGATTACCGTCATGGTCTGGTCCAAATAAATGACATCAATGGGAAACCCCATACCCAAAGTATGAACGCCGTGGCAGGGGACAATCCAGAGGCCGGAGCCGTTACCGAAGTCACGCGAACGAAATCCCAGCAGGCCCCGCAGCCGGGTCCAGTGCGTGTTGGCCACCGCCAGGGCTGTGGCAAGATACGCCTGGCGCGTTTGATTGAAGGCCTGTCCCTGCGAGGAAAAAACTGCCATGAATCCAAGTACTCCCCAGTTGGCTCCATTGCTCGTCCCAACGCTGCTGGTGCCAAACTTCTCGTCGTCCGGAACCGCTACCGTCCACCGGACACCGGCCCCAGTTGCCGGATCAGCTCGATGATCGCCGGACCGATGGTGACAAAAATAATTGACGGCAACACAAATATCACCAGCGGGGGAACCATCTTGATGGTAGTTTTTGCAGCTTGTTCTTCGGCTCGCTGCCGGCGTTCCGTGCGGAGGGAATCGGAATGCACCCGGAGGGCTTGGGCAACGCTGGTGCCGAAGCGATCTGTTTGTATCAGTGTACCAACGAGGGAGCGGATGTCGTCAACCCCCGTACGGTCCACCAGGTTCCGCAGGGCCTCAGCCCGTGGCTTACCGGCGCGCATCTCAAGGTTTACCAGATGGAATTCGTCGCTCAGATCTGAGTGGGCATGATGTAGATCCTGGCCCACGCGCATCAGAGCCTGATCGAGGGCGAGACCCGCCTCAACGCAAATGACGGTCAAGTCCAGGGCATCCGGCAGGCCGATCCGAATACGATGCTGCCGGTCTTTGATCATGCGCTTCAGGATAAAGCGTGGAAGAAAGAACCCGAGGCCGGGAACACCGGCGAGAAGAAAAAGGTTGTCAAAGCCGGAAAACAGAGCGACGGCGGCAAAGCCTGCGGCAGCCATCAGAAGGCGAGCGCCAAAATAATAGTTGACGTCAATGGCATCGCGGAATCCGGCCTGAATCAGCCAGGCGCGGGNNTGGAGAAAGGGGAATGGCCCTGCTGAGGGGATCCAACGCCTGCTCCACGCGCTCCCGGAACGCATGCTTGTTTTCTACCGGCTGTTGCTGTCCGCCGAGCGCTCGCAAACGCGCGCCCAGCATGGAACTCGGAGTCACGGTAGCGGCCCCGAAGGCGAACACCGCCATCACCACGGTGATGAAAACGACGACGATCAAAATCAGAAGCAGCATGACTCGACCTAACTTTAGCTAAGCTTGCTTACTTAAACCCAGCCCGCGAAACCTGCTCACTAAACCTGAATCCGAATGATCTTGCGGATCACGAAATAACCGATCGTTTGCAGAATGATCCCAGCCACCAGCAGCGTGTGTCCGATCGGGTCGGCAAATAGGGGGCGAATGAAGCTGGGGTTGAGCACGAGCATGATGGTGACAATGATGGGGGGCATCGCCATCAACAGCGCCATCGTGAGGCGTCCCTGCGCGGTATAGACGCGGACCTGCCGTTGAATTTTGAAGCGTTCCCGGATGACATACGACAAATTGTCAAGGATCTCCGCCAAGTTGCCGCCGGTCTCTCGCTGCAGCATAACCGCGGTGACGAAGAATTTTACGTCGACCAGGGGCATGCGCTCGGTGAGATTGATGAGGGCGTCGCGGACGGGCATACCGAACTTCTGTTCTTCGTAGAGCTGGCGAAACTCGCCGGAGACCGGTTCGGCGACTTCGGCGGTAATCATTTCCAGAGCGGTGGTGAAGGCGTGTCCGGCGCGGACCGCGCGAGCCAGAGTGTCAATCGCCTCGGGGAAAAGTTCCTCGAATTTCTCAAAGCGCTGGTTGCGCCGAAACGAAGCGTAGGAGTACGGCAGCAGGAAGCCGAGGAGCAAAGCCACCCATGCGACCTCAACGCGCTTGCTCAGGACATAAGCCGCGATGGTGGCGACGACACCGGCGAGAGCGGAGAACCCAAGAAAGTTGCCGGCGCGCGTGGACATGCCACCCTGCGCCAACA